>CAZDUP010000025.1:0-14551 GCA_964508625.1 uncultured Thermodesulfobacteriota bacterium | reverse complement strand
TTACCATATCTTTTCGCTCTGGTTCACGGGCAAGGACTTCAGGAACGCATCAACGACGCATAAAGAGTCGTTCCTCTCTAACCAGAGGTACTATTCGCTGCTTGGCGTGAAGTACCTGGTGCTGCCGCCGGGCAGCGGGCTGGACTCTTCTTTTGACAGGGTTTACGAGGGGCAGGATGCATGGATATATGAAAACACATCAGCGATGCCAAGGGCGTTTGTCGTTCACGTCACAACATCTGCAGCGGGCAATAAAGAGGCGCTTGAAAAGCTCAAGCAGATAGACTTCACGAGAGAGGCAGTCGTCGAAGGCGCTCTGCCTGTAGACCTCGGGCAGGGGCAGGGCAGCTTTGCAAAGGTAATAAGGAGCAGCGCGAATAATGTCGAGGTCCGGGCAGAGCTTGATGCAGGTGGTCTCCTTGTTTTGTCAGACACA
Organism: uncultured Thermodesulfobacteriota bacterium; assembly: GCA_964508625.1. Taxonomy (GTDB): domain Bacteria; phylum Desulfobacterota; class GWC2-55-46; order GWC2-55-46; family GWC2-55-46; genus UBA5799. The sequence continues at coordinate 14,115 of CAZDUP010000025.1, read as the reverse complement.
TATCACAGCGGCTGGCGGGCCTTTGCAGGCAGCGAAGAGTTCGACATATACCGGGTGAACGGCACCATGCGCGGGATTTTCCTTCCAGCAGGGGAGCACGTTATCGCCTTTTCCTATTTGCCCAGAGGCCTCAACGCCGGATTGATCCTCTTTTTCCTTGGTGCAGGCGCGGCCCTTCTTCTTATCCTGAGAAAAGAACGGCGCTGACCGGCCCTTTCCCGTTATCCTCCAGAGAGCATGTGGCCATGCCTCTCGGCTGCTCAGGCCCGCCCTCGAAACAACCTTCGAAGCTCTGTTAGCGAGGCGGTCGATGTCTACATGGCGGCCACGGCGTGAAGAGGCTGTGGCAAGTCAAACAAGAGGTGAAGTCGCCCTGATTCAGGCCTGTTTTCTATGGACAAAAAAATGCAGTTCTGCTAATTTTAAACTACTCCTAAAGGCTGATTCGAGATCCACCGGGTCACACTTTCATCACGGCAGAAATGGCTTCATTTCCTTCATCGCTGAAAAGCAGAGCAGGCTGGGCCGAGCTCCTCGAGCTTAAAAGGACAGCCGAGCCCCACGTCCACCAGATAGAACCCACAAACAACTGTCCTTATTCATGCGTCATGTGCCCAAGGCCCGAAAAAATGGAGCGGGCAACAGGCTTCATGGAGATTGAGCTATTCCGGAAGGTAATAGACGAGATTTCCACATTTGCCGAGCCGGTGCGCAAAAAAGAAATAGAGCTATTCCATTTCGGTGAATCGCTCCTTCACCCTCAGATCGCAGAGATGTGCGGCTATGCCTCGGGCAAGGGGCTCAACGTCACGCTTTCGGTAAACGCGCCAGAGCTTACTCCAGCAGTACTCGACCAGCTGGCTCAAAGCGGACCGTGCCGCATCATTATCTCTTTCGACGGCTACGATGATGAGAGCTACAAGGAGATACGCGGCAGGAACGCGGATTATATAAAGGCCTCGGCAAACCTTGAATACGCAGCAGGGCTCGCAAAAAAAGGACTGCCGGACACAATGCTTTCTCTCAGGATAATAAGGCTCAACAGGAACAGCGCGCAGATTGAGGAGTTCAGGAAAAGGTACGAGGCCTCAGGCCTTCCGGTCGAGGTGCGCGAGTTCTTCCCATGGACCGAAAAAGAGCTTGTCTCCCTCGGCATGGTACAGAAGTACCCGCCGTTCATGCCCTGCCCCTTTCCGTGGCAGTACCTTGTCGTTCAGTGGGACGGCACGGTCGTGCCGTGCTGCAGGGACTACAATGCCGTGAACCCGATGGGCAATGTCCACAATTCATCCCTGAAAGAGATATGGAACAGCGCCCGCTATGCCGCGTTCAGGGAAGAGCACCGCACCGGCGAGTACGGGTGCAACGCATTTTGCAAAGGCTGCATGGAAATATTCTACACAGAGGCTTGACGTGCCGGCAGTAAATCCAGACATCAAATGCGGCCCAGGAAGAGGGCCGGCATGCACGCTCCCCGCGCTCCTCGATGAGGCCCTATCACTCTACGGACCAAGCCCCCTCATAGTCTTCGACGACGGCAGCGCGATGAGCTACGCCCAAGCCATCTCCCTTTCAAGGGACATGGCAAAACGCCTGCAAGCAATGGGCGCGGGAAAAGGTGAGCGAGTTGTGTCGATCTCAGGCCCGTCGGCCGAGGCAGCGCTCCTGTTCTGGGCATGCGCCATCGTCGGAGCGATATTCGTTCCGCTGGACAACGCGATATCCGGCGAGCGGCTTGGCAGCATCCTTGAAAAGACGTCGCCAAAGGCGCTCTTCATGGATGAAGGGTATGCGCATAAGGAGAGAGCCGCTCTCTTCAATACCGTCTCATACCGGACGGACGACAGCGGCAAAGACGGATTGAAGAGCTTTTCAGATTGGCTGCTGGAGGGAGAGGGGCAGCTCCAGCCAATTGAGGTCTTGCCCTCAGACGCGGCAGTCGTACTCTTTACGTCAGGCACGTCCGGAGAGCCGAAAGGCGTAGTGCTCTCGCACGCCGCGCTTTGCTCAAGCGCGCGGCTCATGAAAGAGGCCTACTGCTGGAATCAGGAGGACAGGCTCTTTTCAACTGGCGGCTTTCATACGATGAGCGGTATCAGGAACCCCTGTGTTGCCGCCCTTTGCGCTGGCGCGTCTTTTATCATGGCAACTCAAGAGGAGCGCGCCAATGCCCCGTTCGCCTCTGAGCTCATGGAACGCCTCGGTGCGACGATACTCTGTACTGTTCCGGCCTTCCTCGCGCAGTTCACAAGCTTTTCAGACAAGGTCCGGAAGGGCTTTGCCAGAAAGCTCAGGCTTGCAATGTGTACGGGCACAAGCCTGCCAACTGCCGTTGAAGAGGCCTTCGAGGGCCTGTACGGGATACCGGTGCTGAATTACTACGGACTTACCGAGACATCGGGCATCTGCATAGGCGTCAAGCCGGGCATGGAGACGAGGTGCCGCGGCACCATAGGCGTTCCATTGGGCTCAACGAAGGTAAGGCTCGACAGGAATGGCATGGAGGCCGAAGCCGGTGAAGCCGGAGAGCTTTGGATAATGACAGAGAACCTTATGAGCGGATATTACGGCGAGACTGAAGGAGCGGAACACAGCTCAAATGGCTGGTACAGGACAAAGGACATCTGCCGCATAAGGCCTGACGGCTCGATAGAGCTCGCAGGACGCAAGGACGACGCCTTCAAGGACCAGAGGGGTGAGCTCGTGCACCCTTCTGAGATAGAAAAGGCGCTCGAAAAGTCGAAATACGTGGCCGAGGCAGCGGTATGCGGCTTTCGCGGCGAGGACGGCAGGCCGTCTATAGCGGCGTTTGTAGTCCTTAAAGAAAAGCCCGCTGATGAAAGGGCGGTCTTGAGCGAGCTCAGGCAGGTCACCTTGAGGGCAGTGGGCGTCCACAGGACACCGTCGGTCTTCAGGTTCGTGGAGTCGCTTCCGCGCGGAACGAACGGAAAGATACTCAGAAGGATACTAAAAGAGGAACTGGCATGAACGGCATCTCAGGAATCATTCCAGCTTTTGAAAGGGCAAAGGCCCAGAAGCCCGGAAAGGCGCTGCTCGCGGCGCCAGACGGCGCTCTTACTTACGGAGCTCTCATAGAGCGCACGGAAAGGCTGACATCTGTTCTCAAGGCAAGCGGAATCGCTGAAGGCGAAAGGGCCGTAATATCGAGCAAGGACGAGATTGAGACAGCCGGCGCCTTTCTCGGGCTCCTCCGCAACGGCATTACTCCCATAATCATAGACCACAAGCTGCCTTTGCCCGAAGCCCAGGCGCTTGCCAGGGCCTCAAAGGCAAGGTGCGCGTTCATCGACCCGGAGCTCAAGGAGAGGGCAGCAGGTATCCCTGTCATATACGAGCTTGGGAAGGCGGCCACAAAGGCCGGACTCTTCAACAGGCTCGCGTTGAAAAAGAGCAATGCCGGGCTTCCGGCCCTGCTTGAGGCAGCCCGGGCAACAGAGCCGCCGGATACCGTGGGAGAGGCCACGGACGCCTATATAATCTTTACGTCAGGGACCACGTCGCGGCCAAAGGGCGTCAGAATAAGCCACAGTGCGCTCTTCTTTCATCTCGATACGCTCACCAGGCAGTTCGGCTTCTCGCAGGACGCCCGCATATTGAACATACTGCCCATGAACCATGTTGACGGACTTGTGCAGGGCCCTCTCATCGCATTCTATAACTGCGCGACGGTCTACAGGCCTTTTGAGTTCAGTATTCAAAGGATAACGGACCTGCTCGACGCCATCTACCGCGAGCGCATAACGCATTTCGTATCGGTCCCTGCCATGCTCTCGCTCATATACAGGCTCGGAGGCGCACACGAGTCGGCCTTCAACACCGGCGACCTCAGGGCGGTCATCTCGACAGCCGCGCAGCTTGAAAGAGAGCTCTGGGAAGGGTTCGAGAAGAGGTTCGGGGTGCGCGTCTCTAATGTCTACGGCCTCTCGGAGACCGTGACTGGCGGGCTCTTCAGCGGCCCTGGCGATAGCCATTGCATCGGGACCGTCGGCGTTCCTGTTGACTGCGAGGCCAGGGTAGTTCGCGAGGACGGGAGCGCTGCCGCGGACGGAGAGGCAGGGGAGCTTCTCATTAAAGGCCAAAACATGATGACCGGATACTTTGAAGACGAAGACGCCACAGCCCAGGCCCTCATGGACGGCTGGCTCCGTACGGGCGACATAGCCATAAGAGAGAGCGATGGATTTTTCAGGATAGCCGGGCGCAAGAAGAACATCATAATCTCGGGCGGCCTCAATATCCAGCCCGAAGAGGTGACGGAGACGCTCAAATCCCACCCCCATGTGCTCGAAGCCGTGACATTCAACGTCGATGACGAGATCTGGGGCGAGCAGGTCGTCTCGTGCGTCGCGACCTCACCAGGGGCGGCCGCAACAGAAACAGAGCTCGTCGCGTTCTGCCGCGATAGGCTCGCGCACTACAAGGTGCCGCAGCGCATACGCATATTCCCCGAACTCCCGAAGGGGCCTTCCGGAAAGGTGATGATACCTCAGGCAAAGAAGATGGCCCTTGAGGCTGCCTCAGGCGAGCAATCGAGAGGCCAGGACCTGAGGGCAATGGTCATCGGCGCGGCTGCCGCGTCATTCAAGACCGATGCCTCGGAGCTTTCCTCCTATTCGACACCCCAGGAGATAGCAGGATGGGACTCGCTTGCGCACCTGCAGTTCGTCGTCGCCCTTGAAGAGGCCTTTCAGATAAGGCTCGAACCGGCGGACATCGTAAGGATCGCATCCATAAGCGACGCCGAGAGGATAGTCGGTGAAAAGCTCTCACTCTAATGCCAGGCAGCTACTTTCGCCGCCGCCCCTTTATGTCTGGGCCGCCGCTGCCCTCGCATTCGCGGCCATCTTCCTGCCGAGCTTCATCGCGTTCATGGATTTCAGGTCCAATGAGAGGCCATTCATAGAAGCATCGAAGCGGCGCATCGAGTCATTCTCCGGCAAGGCCAGCGGTGATGGCATGAGGGCCGTTGCAATCGGAAGCTCTCTGTTCCGCAGGGCGATCCTTTATGATGGGAAGATGGAGGCCCTCGCTGCCGCGAGAGGCCTCAACGGGCTCGAATTCCTGCGCCTCACGCGGCCGGACTGCGAGCTCAGGGACTATGCGCCCTTGATAGACGGATTGCTCTCCGCCCGCCCCGACGTAATAATCATCGAATCGGACACGCTCTTCCATATACGGCGCAACACGGGCCTTTTGATGGGCTATTCCGATTTTCTGAAACAGATGTTGTTGAAAAGCCTGAGCTCCGGGAGGCTGGTTATCCCGGAAAGACAGAAATACGGCCCAGACCGTCCGGAGGACCCGCCGGTGCCGGAAATGGAATTAAGAATCAGCACCGAGATCCGGCTGAAGGCTCTAAGGAACAGGGCCTCCGCCGATAAGGACAGCATCGAAGGTTTTTTAAAGAAGGCGGCTTCGCAAGGAGCGCGCATAGTGCTGGTCGATATGCAGCGTGAACCAGGCTTTGAAAGGCTTGCCGGTCTCGGGAGGCAGCAAACGGCCAGCCTCGCAGGTAGCCTCCCGGAAGAGTACGGTGTCACGCTCATAAGCTATCCCGGAGAGTTAGGGAAGGAGTTTTTCTGGGACCATGCCCATCTAAATGAAGAGGGCAGGACGAGGTTCTCCCGCTGGCTTGTTGACGTCCTGAAAGGCATGGACAAGAGGGCGTGAACCCCGTATCGCTTATAATGCTCGCGTGGATAGCGGCGACGGTCGCCGTCTTCTGGAGCGCGCCCCGCCGATGGCAGCCCTATGTGGCTGCCATCTCTACAGCCCTTCTCCTGGGCCTGTTCTCGCCAGTGTCGCTCGCAATGCTCTCGGTCTTCACGGCCCTTGCATATGTCCCGATGAGATACGGCCAGCAGTCGACAGCTGGCGCGCTCACGGCAGGCGGCGCCATAGCCGCGCTTTTCATCTGGTTCAAGTCAGGCGCAGGGCCCGGCGGGCTTATTGTGCCGATGGGCTTCGGCTTCTATACGCTCAGGGCGCTCCATTATACGCTGGATTCGGTCAAGCGCAGGCTTCCGCCGCATACGTTCGGCCAGTTCCTGAGCTACATGTTCTTCCTGCCTGTAATGGTTGCCGGACCAATAAACAGGTTTCAGGACTTTCACAGGGACCTCTCAAGAAGGCGGTTCGACTCAAAGCTATTCTCAAAGGGTTGCGAAAGGATGTTGTATGGCTTCGCCAAGATAGTGATACTGGCCCAATACGAAGTCTCTCATCTGCTTGCCGAGCGCATAAGCTCTCTGGAAGGCTCTCATGAAGTTCTGGCAGCTTATCTTGACTGCGTAAGATACGGGCTCAACCTCTACTTTCAGTTCTCAGGCTACTCGGACATAGCCATAGGGTTCTCCATGCTTCTGGGCTTTCAAATGGCTGAAAACTTCAAATATCCATTTCTCGCCAGGAACATAAGTGATTTCTGGAAGAGGTGGCACATGACCTTGTCCAGCTGGTGCAGGGATTACGTATATATGTTCACTCTCTCGGTTGGCAGGCGCCCCTGGTTCGCCGTGCTGATTTCCATGCTGGTCCTCGGCGGCTGGCATGAGCTCTCAGGCCGCTATCTGGCCTGGGGCCTGTATCACGGCGCCGGCATAGCCGTATGGCAGGTCTTTCAGGGATTCAAGACAAAGCTGCCGTCACTTTCGTTTTCGGGGGGCGCTCTCCTGGCAGAAGGCGCGTCATTCCTTCTCACAATCAACTTCGTCATACTCAGCTTTGCCATAACCAAGGAGCCTGACCTCGCAAGCGGACTCCACGTCCTCATAAAGATACTATTGTTCTGGGTGCAATAAGATGTACGGATTCCTGCTCTTACATATCCCAAAGACAGCGGCTGATATCATAATGGCAGTCTGGTATGTAATACTCCTTTTCCTCATAATCGCACTCTCAGGCACCGGCGAAAGCGAATTCAGGTATCTGAACATATGAGCGCGGCCCGCCAAATCCGATAACACCTCTTAATTAAAAACTGCACATAACTTATTTTGACCGGCCTTTAATCTCTCCTTAACAGTGGACATGCATAAAATAGTGCAGGAAGAAGAACCGCGTTCACTCTTCCGAAAAGGAGGGCTAAAAGGATGGCAGGACACGAAAGGCTAAGCTGGCTCGAGTCGCTGGACCCCGGCTACTATGTCATGACAATGGCGACCGGGATAATATCGATAGCATTTCAGGCGCTGGATATGCCCGGGCCATCAGAGGCGCTCTACTTCGCGACGCTCCTCTCCTGGTGCGTCCTGTTCCTTATATACACATGGCGGCTCGTCCGCTTCCCGCGCGCGGTCTGGGCGGACCTCATAAATACGAGCCTCACGTTCAACTTCTTCTCCTTCGTTGCAGGCACCTGTGTTTCAGGCATGCTCCTCCATGCGCACGGGCATGGCCAGCTCGCGCTCATAAGCTGGATAATCGCCTTTGCGGCGTGGGCGGGCCTTCTCTACTGCAGCTTCGGCGCGCTGATACTCCTGCACCCGGACCGTTCGGTGAGCGTAGTGCACGGCGGCTGGCTCATATGCATCGTGGGCACGCAGTCGCTCGTGCTCCTGGGCCTCAAGATAGTCCCGGGCTTCACGACATACGCCCCGCACATGATGGTAGCGATATTCATGCTCTGGGGTCTGGGGCTCATCCTCTACGGAATACTCGTGACGCTCATATCCTACAGGATATTCTTCCGCGAGATGAAGAAAGGCAGACCCCATCATAAACGTCCTTTACGAGGTGCACTCGGTAATAGACGCGGTCGCAATGCTCACATGGGCGTGGGCGTCATGGTGGATCCCGCTCCTCGTCATCATGGGCGTATGGCGCCACGTCGTGCAGAAAGTGCCCTTGAGATACGAGCCGTCGCAGTGGTCAATAGCATTCCCACTCGGCATGTACACGGTTGCGAGCATGCAGCTATCGCTCGCGGCAGAGTTCGAGCCCCTTCACCTGATATCGCACGTGATGGTCTGGGCTGCGGCAGGCGTATGGGTGCTTCTCATGATAGGCCTCTGGAAGCGCATAGCGGCCTGGGCTAGGCGTGATGCCGGCATCGTTGTGGTGGCCTGAGCCCCTGCCGGGTTCCCTGAACTCTGAAATAGGCTCTCCAGAAAAAAAGGCGGTCTAATCACGTCTTAATTTTCCAAACGATAGAATGCCGCCCTGATATGAAGACCCTTGGAAACCTGAAGGCCCTGTTCCAGAGTCCCCGGATAGGTGACCGGAAAAAACACTATTACTGGGTGGACGCACTAAGGGCGCTCGCGGCGTTGATGGTGCTCCTTTGGCACTACCAGCATCTGTACTACCCTTCAGCGGGCATAAACCCGATGAGAGGCATGAGGGATGTCCAGCCTTTTTACGAATACCTGTGGCTCTTCTATGACCACGGCCATTATGCGGTCCAGTTATTCTGGGTCATATCAGGTTTTGTCCTCGCCGCGGTTTATGTGAATGCGCCCTCAACGGCTCGCGGGTTCTTCGTGAACCGCTTCGCGCGCCTCTATCCACTTCACCTACTGACATTGATCGCTGTCGCGTGCCTGCAGGCATTAAGCATGGAGGCAGCCGGTCATTATCAGATATACGCGGACAACGGGGTCCGAAATTTCATCCTGAACATCCTGTTCATTTCACACTGGGGTTTTGAGAAGGGAATAGGCTTCAATGCACCCATATGGTCGGTCTCTGTCGAACTGGCTGCCTACATAGTATTCTGGCTGACGATCAGGCGGCTTTTCAAGTTCGGCATCCTGGGGCCCGCCCTGATGGTTTCAGGCCTTATCGGCCTGCTCTACTTGAGGCTGCCGGGCATGTTCTGGGACTGCGGGATATACTTCTTTCTCGGTACTGCGGTATTCATCATCCTGAACTCATTCAGGGGACAGGGCCTTATCCCATTGTCCGCCGGCGTGCTCGGTTTCATCGCTGCCTGCGCCGCCTGTGTGAGGTCAGAGTCGTCCAACTTCGGCCTGCTCATGTTCCCGATGCTGGTCCTCATAGCGGGCGCCGTCGACACCATTGATAAAAAGAGTATTGGAAGAAAGCTCGGGGCCTTTGGCGACCTTACTTATGGTATGTATCTCTGGCAGGTTCCGGTGCAGATATCGTTGATATTGGCCCTGGACAGCATCGGATTGGACAGGGCCAGGATTGTATCGAACGGGTACTTTCTTGCATTTTACATAGCCGCTGTCATGGGACTTGCCCGGCTCTCATTTGTCTATTACGAGTATCCGATGAGGAGGATCCTGAGGGAGCGACTGACTAGCCACAAAGAGAACCCTGCCACAGCATAATACCCCAAGGCGTCCACAGCGCCACCAGCCCGCGTCGCCTCGAACCAGTGAAGGGCTGGTTATGGATAAAACGATTTGGCTGTATAGAAAGAAAGGTCATTAAGAGCATGATCAGCCCCTCTGATATTTTCCTATTTTTTCATTGCCGAAAATGTGCTGAATATCTCAATAATTTCAGAAAAGGAAGACGCATTTTGTCTCTCTACTTCATGAATATATAAAGTCTTAAATCTTCCCTCCTGTATTTGCGCCTTGTTGCAGAAAATTTTAAGTATAGTTTTGCCAGGAATGTCTCTTTTCCAGCTATTCGTACTATCTCTAATTGCATTTTCCAATTTATGATACACATTCGCAGTTAAAGACTCTAATTTACTTTTATCAAAAGCAATTGATACTCTCTTTTCCTCATTTGCCATGTTTTCGCGCAATAATGCAATTAAGTCTTCCCTACTTTTACTATGACATCCCTTTGCCATAATGTCGACATTCCCAACAGCATCTCTTATATGTTTAGAGACAATCAGAGATGTTGCGTACGGAATTTGTGAAATCGCAATTTCTCTTAGGCATTCAAGTATTTTTGTTTCATCACGTAACCACGACCCCTTAGGCTCAAGCTCCGCGAACATACCTGCAATTATATTTTCATCTAAGAAATAATTCTCTAGATGGTATTTGGATAAACAAAAGAATCTGCCCTTAGTTTTGTCTGTGAGTACAACGGAATCTATCCCACTAGGGCTTGCATCACGATCTGCCAACATATAAAACTCAATTCCCCAAATACTCTTGTCCAGTATCTCTGTCGCTATTGCATTAAATGCTTGAAGGTTACCCTTTCCACCACTAGGCAGAAGTACAAGATCCGAAAACCTATTCCTAATTAGATGAGTATATGTTTGCTTATCTAAACTGGCATTATGCCCCTCTATCAATACAATTTTTTTCCCCAAGGACACCACGCCAACTGACTGACCCAGTCTGTGAAGTGCTGCTGTGGAAGAGTCATCTGGTTTAAGTAACAAAGCTTGATTATGAGAATTCTCTTTTTTTGGCGTTAAAAAGATTACAGAATCATCCAGTGATGAAGAGATGATTTCCGGTGAGTGCGTGCAAAGAATGAATTGATTATTGTGCCCGACTGATTTTAACGTGCTAATTAATTTAGCGGACAATTCTGGATGAAGATGCAATTCTGGTTCGTCGAAGAAAATTATGCAATCGGATGGTCTTCTCAAAATAAAATCAAATGCAATGTTTAGAACCTCGCGCTCACCGGAACTTAAGCTATTAATATTATATTCTTTGTCCTTATAGGTGAAAAGAAGCGTATTGCTTCCAACATCTGCCTTTAATAGTTCCTTTGGTCCCAACAATTGATAGAAAACTTCCCTAAACGGCTCCAATGGGTCCGAAAAATCCAGCTTCATTGATTCAGTGCCTTGATGCTTTAATTGAATTGCCTTATTTGCAATAGCTGTTTTTTGGCTTTGAATTTTTTTAAATATTGCGTGCAATGTGTCTTGAAAACGATTACTTAGACCGCTGAATGTCAAATCCCAGGACACTTGTTCTTCCCATGGGTCCGCGATATCCCATTGGAACACCACAGGTTTTATAGTCTGAATACTACGGTTACTTTCATAATATAAAATGCTGCTTTTAGAATTTCTTCTCGTTCGATTTTTTTGAAGCGTAGTCCTTATTAGCCTTGCATCATTCGGATTTGTTGTATCTAATTCGCGTTTACCCCAAGTAGTTACTTCCTCTTCAGAAGTGGCCTGCATAACAAAACTTATGTTGTTACCACTGAAATTTTGAAAATATGATAAAAGAGAACTAATAAGACGCGTTTTACCTATTCCATTAGGGCCGGCTATTACAACAATGTCCGAAAGTTCATCTACGGCAAAATGCTCTACTGGAAGGACATTTTCCGCCCTAATAGTTCTTATTCGCATCCTTCTTTTCTCTCCAATTCATTTTTTTGAAAATAACTCGTATGTAGGTTGAGCATCGTAGAAAAACCAGCATAAGGATAAATCTGGTGCCCGAGGCCGGGGTCGAACCGGCACGGTGTTGCCACCTCGGGATTTTAAGTCCCGTGCGTCTGCCTATTCCGCCACTCGGGCCTTAAGGGCGGGTCAATCGAATCTGCTATAAGCAATAACAAATATAAGAGGGACTGTCAACGTCGCGCCGCCTCATTGAACGCTCCGTTGAAAAATATCAATAATCCATTCAGCTTTTCTTGACCATCCGTTAAATCTTTGTTAGGATTAAAAAAATCCTTGCGGCAGCTTTCATCACAAGTAACATTCAGCCCAAGAATGCACGGAGCTGCTATCAACCTGAAGGGAGGACTTGATGAGAAAATTAGCTGTTGCCGTAGCGGGCCTGTTCATATTCGCGCTCTCGTTCATTACAGCGCGCGAGGCCTCGGCCATCCCGGCCTTTTCACGCCAGACCGGGATGTCCTGCAATTCATGCCATTTCCAGCACTTTCCGACCCTCAACGCATTTGGCCGTTCCTTCAAGGCAGGCGGCTACACCATGACCGGCAGCCAGAGCATGGTAGAGGGGGACTTCCTCTCGATCCCTGTAAGCCTGAACGCATCGTTCGTCACAAAGATAAGATTTCAGAAAAGGAACGGAGATTCAGAGGCAGGTGAGGACGGAGAGCTCAACAAGGGCTCGCTGCAGTTCCCTGACGAGGCCGCGCTCCTCATAGGCGGCAGGGCAGGCAACCACGTTGGCTTTCTCCTTGAGGCCTCTCTCAAGGAGGGCGATGCGCTCTTCACATCATTTAAAATGCCGTTTGTATTCGGCGCCGGAGAGAACGCCAGCCTGAATATCATTCCCTTCACAACCGACGGCTTTGGCCCGGCATATGGTCTCGAACTATTGAACACAGGGGCATTGAGGCTCCAGCGGCCGATCGAGCACCGCACCGAGACATCTGCCCAGCAGTACATTGGCACTGCGACGCAGGCGACCGGCATCACCTTTGCCGCAGTCTATCCGCTCTGGTTTGCCAATTACACCATATGGGCAAACCAGCATCCCTCCAATACTGACAGCTCCATCTCGTCGGGCCCGTACCTCCATTACGGCAGGATAGCCTTTACTCCGACCGTAGCCGGATGGGACTTGGGGCTGGGCGGGCAGATATGGGCAGGAACGGAGAAGAACCTGGAAAACGGCGCAGTGACCTATAACAAGGCAGAGGCATGGGCCCTTGACGCGCAGGCTCAGGGCAACCTCGGCGAGTTTCCGGTTGGTCTCTATCTTACCTATGCAAGGGCAGATAAATCAGATGGGACGTCAGGGGAAGAGAGCAACATATTCAACGCAAGCACTGACCGCGACAAGAGCGCCTTTACCATCACTGGCGAGGTGGGCGTCATCCCGGGCAAGGTAACAGTGGCTGCATCCTACCGCGACGGCCAGAGCGGTGTAGGGGACAATGACACTGACAACGCCACGACCCTCGGCGTTGTATATACCCCGATACAGAACGTGCAGGTCCAGCTAGACTCTACCTGGTATTCGGGCCAGGGCGGGCCCACGGCAGCAGAAGGCGACAACCAGACGACGCTCATGCTCTTTGCGGCATTCTAAGGTGAGCTTCCAGTAAAGAGAGGGAGGGCCTTCTGGCCCTCCCTTTTTTATTGCCCGGAATATCCCGTTCTGGCACTATGCAATCAATCAGGTTCGGAGGTAGTTCATTGAGAAGGGCGGTCTTTCTCTTAATCATATTCATATTGGCCGTTGCCGCTGGCTGCGCAGGTCCGCTTGAAGTGAGATACGAACCCAAGCCAAATGATTCCCTGAAGCTCGCGGGTCCGGTTTCGGTATTTGTCACGCCATTTGCTGACAAGAGGGGAGGGGAGACGAGGGACCTCGGCAGGATCACGGTCCCTGTAGCTGACATGAGCGGCAACAGGCTCGTCATCTCAGAAGACGCGGCCGCGCTTGTCACGCGTGCATATATAAGAGAGCTCATCAGCGCAGGATTCGTGATAGCCCCTGAGAAAGAGGGCGCTGACTTCATTTCAGAGGGCGAGGTGCGCTCTCTCTCCTATTCAATAGAGAGCAGGGACGAATATGAAGTCGTGCTCGCCCTTTCAATGGTCGAGTCTCAAACAGGCAGGATCATCTGGTCAGGCGTAGAAACAGAGAAGGGCTCCAGGTTCGCTGGCGTGACAGGCAACAGCAGGGCTACCATCTCTGCCTCGCTCTCTGAGGCGCTTTCAAAGGCAATCAGAAGGACGCTCTCACAGGCAATCCCCCTCATACAAAATACAGCCTCCTCCTACGCGCCAGCCAAAGAGGCCTCAAAGGCAACTGCCCCGCCCGATGGCACGGGCAGGCTCGTCATTCGTAGCAGCCCGCAGCGCGCAAAGGTCTACCAGGGCGATGTCTATTACGGGATGACGCCCCTTTCGCTCGACCTCGGGCCAGGCGTCTACCATGTGACCATAAAGCACAAGGGCTACAAGAGCTCAGGCGAGAAGGTCTCAGTACGGCCCGGCCAGTTCACAGAGCTTGAGATGGAGCTGGAAAAAGAGTAGGACTGCCCGCAAAACCACCTGCACCCGCCTTGACGCAGGCTCAAGGCTCGAATACAATCAACTCCGGAAGGGGATAGGGCCCGGTGGCCCTGCAGGTCTTCAAAACCTGTCTGTCGCCTGAGAAGGGGGCTGGGGGGTTCGACTCCCTCCCCCTTCCGCCAAGATTGCCAAGAAGTGATGTCAGGGAGTCGAACGGCTTGAGAGCGCCGACCGACAGGGAGGAT
>CAZDUP010000024.1:11091-14593 GCA_964508625.1 uncultured Thermodesulfobacteriota bacterium | reverse complement strand
TCTTCATCTCTTTTCACAGGACGGCCTCTTCAAGCTCCTGTCAGAGGAGGGCTTCTCGGTCGTGAGCTGGGTCAGGTTCGGCAGCTGCAACCCGGCCGGGTCCATACCGGCTGTGAACAAGAGGGCAATGGACACTGTAGCAAAACGCCTGGGCATAGGGGACACGATAGCCCTGAGGGCAAGGAGGGCGGAGAACTGATGGACCTCTTTAGCCTAAAGGGAAAGACGGCCCTTGTCGTGGGCGGCGGCAGCGGCCTCGGCAGGGCCATTGCAGCTGGCCTCTCAAAGGCAGGCGCCAGCGTCGCTGTCTCAGGCAGGGACATTGCCAAGCTCGATGATGCCGTGAAGGAGATAACCGGCTCAGGCGGCAGGGCATATTCCAGTGAGATGGACGTGCTGGATAGCTCATCTGTCGATTCAGCGATTGAAAAGGTCATGGAGCGCTCCGGCTCAATAGACATACTCGTCTATTCGGCTGGCGTCCACATGAAAAAACCCACCCTCGAAGTCACGGACGAGGAATGGCACAGGATAATCGAAACGAACCTCACCGGCGCATTCAGGGTCTCAAGGGCTGTCGGGAGCAAGATGGTGAAACAGGGTCGCGGAAAGATAATAAACATAGCCTCGCTGGGCTCTTTTGCAGCTCTTAAGGACGCGGCTGCCTATACATCGTCAAAGGCTGGCATCGTGCTGCTTACAAAAAATCTTGCGGTTGAGCTTGCGCCGCATAACATCCAGGTGAACGCGATAGCACCCGGCGTATTCAGGACCGCGCTCAACGAAAAGGTGCTTGTGGGAGAAAGGCTCGAGAGGATACTCTCGAACACTCCGATGAAGCGCCTCGGCAGGGTAGACGAGATTGCCGGAACAGCAGTCTACCTATCTTCAGCGGCATCTGATTTCGTGACAGGGGCGGTGATCCCGGTAGACGGAGGGTTTCTGGCGTGGGGCATATGAAAAAATCCATCATGATACTAGGGGCCGGTGTCATGCAGGTCCCGCTTATACAGAAGGCCCGTGAGATGGGCCTTTTCGTCATTGCAACTGACAAGAACCCGGCTGCTGAGGGTTTCGCGCACGCCGATCTTTCCGTAACGCTTGATATCAAGGACGCCAGGGCGCATGCCCAATGGGCCATTGAGAACAGGGAGAGGCACAACATTTGCGGCGTTGTCGCAGGAGCTGACGTTGCCATCACGGCTGCCACGATATCGAATGCGCTCGGGCTTCCGGGGATACCGCTTGAGGTGGCAGAGCGCTCCAACAATAAGTGGCTCATGAAGCAGAGGTGGCTCGCAGACGGCATTGCGACCCCGTATGCCGAAGAGGTGACAACGCTTGCCGAAGCAAAAATAGCCGCCGCAAAGGTCGGCTATCCCTGCATGGTAAAGGCCATAGACAACGCGGCATCGAGGGGTTCCCGCAGGATAGATTCTGAAAAGGAGCTGGATGCTGCCCTCGAAGACGCAAAGGCCCATTCGACTACCGGGACCGCGCTCGTTGAGGAGTTTGTAGAAGGAGATGAGCAGAGCGTCGAGCTCATCGTCCACAAGGGCGTCCATTACAGGTTCGGAATCGTGGACAGGCACTTCGGCTTTGAGCCATTCCCCATTGAAATAGGGCACACCAACCCGACGATGCTGTCGATGAAGGCCCAGGAGGGCCTCTACAGCCTTGTCATCAACTCTGCTCGGTCATTAGGGATAGAGTTCGGCCCGTACAAGGCAGATACGATTATGACGAAGAAGGGGCCGATGATACTCGAGCTTCCGGCAAGGCTCTCCGGCGGCTTCCATTCGCAGTACACGACACCGCTCGCAACCGGCCTCGAGCCGCAGAAGATGGCCATAGCGCTCGCGACAGGCTTGCCCGTGAGAAAGGAATACTTTACGCCGTCGAGAAACAGGGTGACCGTTTGCAAGGCGATTTTCCCGGAACCCGGCGACGTAACGGCAATCGGTGGCGTAGAAGAGGCAAAGTCGCTTCCGGGCGTGGACGCCGTATTCATGATGGTAAGCCCGGGAGACGTCATAAGCCCGTACAGGAACTGCGGCCACAGGGTCTGCTATGTAATAGCGAGCGGCGCTGGATTTGAAGCAGCCGGGGCGAACTGGCAGAGGGCCGCATCGGCAATAAGGATAGAGACTGCATCGAGGCGCTATGCATGACCCGATAAAGAGAAAGGTCCAGAGAGGCAGGGGGCTCAACAGGATATTCACGAATGAGCTCGAAGAGCTTGGCCTTGACCTGCTTGTGCTTGGCGAGGGCGATTCTTTTGTCCTTGAGACCTTTGCGTTTGAGACTGCCATCGTGCCCCTGAAGGGCGATTGCGTGATATCGGTCCACGGACTTTCCTTCCATCTTGAAAGAAAGGACATTTTCTGGTCACCGGCTTCAGCCGTATGCCTGCCGAGGGACGCGAAGGCCGTAATAACGGCCTCAGCCAGCACAGAGCTCGCCCTCTGCAAGGCACGGACAGACGAGCCGGGCATGCCTTTTTTCGTCTCACCTGAAAAAAGACGCGAGAAGATAGTAGGAAGGGATATCTGGGAGAGGAAGGTCGTTGACATAATCGGCCCTGATGAGCCTGCAAGGAGGCTCGTCGTCGGCGAGACCTTCAACAGCCCCGGCGGCTGGTCGAGCTTCCCGCCCCATAAGCATGATACGGCCATACCCGGCCAGGAGGCGAAGATGGAGGAGATATACCTCTTCAGGCTCAATCCCCCGGACGGCTTCGGCACGCAGACCATATACGGAGAGCAGGGCAGCATGAGCTTCAGGGTCGAGGACTTTGACGCGGTCACCATACCCTGGGGCTATCACCCGGTCTCTGCGATGCCGGGCCACGAGCTCTATTACCTCTGGTTCCTTGCCGGCGATGGCCGCGTGCTCAGGCCCAACACAGACCCGAATTTCAAGTGGCTGGAGGTAAGATAGGTGCTCCGCCTTTACGCGCTCTTCCACTGCAACCTCGCCTTCTCATCCATACCGAGGGAGCATTTTCCCGTCATCGTCAAGAGGTGCTACGAGCCGCTTCTGGCGCTTGCCGAAAAGGGCTATCCGGTCGCTATCGAGATGACCGCGTGGACGCTCAAGGAGGTAAACTCCATTGACCCCATGTTCCTTGAGAGGCTCCGCTCGCTTTGGGACGACGGCAAGTGTGAGTTCATCGGCTCGGGCTTTTCCCAGGCAATATTCCCGCTCATCCCGGCTGACGTCAACAGGTGGAACCTCGAGATAGGCAACAGGTACTATCTGGACCTCCTCGGCAGAAGGCCCACTGTCGCGCTCGTCAACGAGCAGACCTTCTCAAAGGGCATAGTGGACCTCTATAAAGAGGCCGGGTACGAAGCCGTCATAATGGACTGGAACAACTCCTTCCAGCACAACAGATATCCCAAAGAGTACAAGTACTATCCACAGAGGGCAGCAGGCATCTCAAGTGAAATAGACGTTGTCTGGAGCCATTCGATAGCATTCCAGAAGTTCCAGAGGTGCA
>CAZDUP010000024.1:6665-11081 GCA_964508625.1 uncultured Thermodesulfobacteriota bacterium | reverse complement strand
AGAGATAACAGAGGCCGAATACCTTGATTTCCTCTTCTCTCATTCATCGGAAGAAGATAGGGGCTTTGTAATATATACAAATGACGCCGAGGTCTTCGGCTACAGGCCCGGAGGCGAGGCAACGGAGGCAGACGAGCACGCGAGGATAGAGTCGCTCCTTGCCAGGATAGCCGCGGACAAAAGGGCGCGCCTTACTACCCCGTCGGGCATGCTCAATGGTCTTAAGGGATTGCCCGGAGCAGGAAACATCATCCGGATTGAGAGCGCAGAGACGCCGGTCGTCTGCAAGAAGCAGGATAAGTACAACCCGCTCCGCTGGGCAGCTGCAGGCAGGGACAGCATACATATCAACACCGAATGCCACAGGGTCTATGACAATTTGAAGGCCCTTATCAGGCAGGGCGCGCTCGAGCCCGAGACCATAGAGGACTTCAAGGAGGTCCTCTGCGACCTCTGGGGCTCGGACTTCAGGACCAACACCATAGACGAGAAGTATGCCTATTTCCAGAACAGCCTCGGCTGGATAAAGACCGAGACCGAAAGGCTCCTCGGCAACCATCAGCACAGGACGCCGATGCTGGCATGGGTATACGGCGGCGCCATCTCTGCCCCGCTCAACCCTGAAGGCGATACCAGGGTATCCGAAAGCTCCTCAAAGGGAAAGGCAGCGGCAATTACCTCCGCTGAGAACGTACTTAGGATTGAAACACCGGCAGTCGCAATAGATCTCATCGCCAACAAGGGATATGCCATAAAGGCGCTTTCGTTCCCCGGCGTTGGCGACGGGCCGCTTATCGGCACGCTGCCGCACGGCTTCTACGAGGACATAAGCCTGGGCGCGGATTATTTCAGCGGCCACCTCATCCATACGTCACGCGAGGGCAGGCAGACGACCGACCTTAAGAGCTCACAGGTCGAGATAGAAGAAGGGCGCGAGCAGGTCACAGTCTCGGTCAAGGTCCCCGTCGATATGGGCATGCTCTGGAAGAGGTATTCGATATCCAAGGGCTCTCCGGAAATAAAAGTCACTTACAGGTTGAAGGTGAACGGCCTTCAGGCGTCGTCTCTCAGGGCCGGCATATTCACCCTGATCCCTACCGGTTTTGACAGGGAGAGCCTCTGGTTCGAGACCACGAACGGCGGCGCCGGCACAGAGAGGTTCAGCCTCAAAGGCCACAGCCTCTGCCACGAGGAGCCCGTGAGCCAGAGCGTGTCCGCGACTTCGTGCCTTGGCGCCACAGAGGGCTGGGTGAGGATAGGCGACAGCGCGAAGACGATAGAGATATCTACCGACAAGTCGAAGCTCTACTCAGTGCCCATGATGAGGTACAGGGAGCTTCCGGGAGAGGACTCGTTTTTCCTTCGTGTCTACCATTCGCTCGGTGAGTTCGACGACACCGCATGGTGGGTGTGGAGGGGCTATAACGAGGCCGAATATACCATCACGGCAAAGAGGAGCCGCTAATGGAGACCCTTAAGAGGAACGTCGAGGAGATCGGCAATAGGAACAGGGCGCTTGCAGAGCGCATATTGAAATACGACGGAGAGTGCGTTGCGCTCGAGCCTGCCAGGAGCGGTGCCCTGACATTCAGGTTCCAGAAACGTCTCTTCCACAGCGCATATGACCCAGCCAAAGAGGCCGAGGCCCAGGCAGACGGGATACTCTCGCGCAAGCCCGACAGGGTGCTTCTCTTCGGACTCGGTTGCGGACACCTTGCTGCCGCCCTAATCCGGAACGGCATGAAGAATATCCTCTGCTATGAGCCCTGTATGGAGATACTCAAGGGCGTGCTTAACGGAGCGGACCTTGCGGAGGTTTTGAAGGATATAGAGATATTCGACGACGTCACCTGCTTTATCGCAAGGGTGAGGGAAATAGACGCCTTCGAGAACATACTCTGCTACAGCACCGACCCTTATAAGGCTGCTTTCCCAAAGGAGGCGGCAGATTGCCTGAACAGGGTAAACAATGCCCAGATCACGAGCAAGGTCTGCGTGCAGACCGACATTGAATCGAGAAAGGCGTGGGTCAATAATTATTTCGAGAATGTCGAGCGCATGGCGGGCTGCCCTCCCATAGACGTGCTCAAGGGAAGGTTCAAGGGCGTGCCCGTTGTCATTGCAGGCGCAGGGCCGTCGCTCAGGAAGAACGCGCATCTCCTTAAAAAGGTCAAGGGCAAGGCGATAATCATGGCTGCGATAACCGCCTACAAGCCGCTACTTTCGTTCGGCGTAGTGCCTGATTTCATCATCGCGGCCGAGAAGGTAGACTTGCCGGAGTACTTCACGTTCGGAGAGGCTGACCTCTCTACAAGGCTCATAATAGGGGAGGTAGCCCATCCCGGAATGTTCGATAGAAAGGTGAAGGAGAAGTTCGTCTTCTTCAACCCCTCGCACGCCTTGAGCACGGAACAGGCAAGGTTCTGGGGCTCGGATTATTTCCCTGCGTCAGGCGGAAGCGTGACTACCGCGGCCCTCGATATAGCCGTCATGATGGGGTGCGGGCCTATAATTTTCGTGGGTCAGGACCTGTGCTTCGGAGAGGACGGGACCCATGTGCCAGGGGGCGTCTACGTGAGCCAGGACATAAAGATAGACAGGGCAAAAGGGGTCGTCTCCATTGAGGAAGACTACGTAACGCTGGGCGACAGGGCGAAGAGCTCGCACAAGCTCCAGTGGCTCAAGGGCCTTGACGGAAGGCCGGTGGCCAGCAAGTTCGACTGGGTTACCTTCCACCAGTGGTTCGAGGACTATATGCTCGACCTCAACAGGAGGGGCGGCCCCAGGGTATTTAACTCAACAGAGGGCGGCGCCTACATAGAAGGCATGGAGCACGTCAGCTTGAGCGAAGTGATAAATACCTGTATCAAGAAGGAATTTCCAATAGACGAGGTCATAGCCGACGCTGTCGCCAAACGTGCAGAGCCCGATATCGAGGGCCTGGCGAAATCATTCGAGTCCATGCAAAAGGGCCTCAAGGAAATGAAGCGGGCTGCCGATTCAATACTAAGGGAAATAGAGCTTGTGAAGAGGTCTGTCAAGGGCAATACGGCTCCTCCCGAGGCCATGAAGGCCGTTGCCAGGATAAAGAAGCTCGAGGACAGGCTCTTCAGGGAGGCTGAAAGCTCGCCGTTCATATGGGAGACGCTCACAGAGGCGACCTGCGAGCTAAAGTCCTATCAGAAGTCATGCGGGGACAGGGAGCCGGTCATTGAAGAGGAACTGGAGGCAAATCTGACCTCTTTCAGAAAGGTTTCGGAGATGTGCGGCAGCTATGCGCAGGTCGCCTTCAGGGCCGCATCAGGCATGAAGGCAGCGGCAGCCGGTGCAAGGCGGGCTCTTGCCGCTCTGTAAATAAAAATCCGGGGAGAATATCATGGTGCCTCACGTTTATCTTGATGGAATAGAGCTCGAATTCGAGGACAGGGGAAATAAGTCCACGATAGGCGAGCTCATCGAAGCGGTGGAGAACGACCTCACGGGCGTACGGAGGTTCGTGATGGAGCTATGGGTCGACGGCGAGAGGCTCCCTGAGTGGAGGGGCTCGACCCTGTTGAAGAGGCCTATGGCCGTATATAACGACTTCAAGCTCAAGACCGCCTCGATGGAAGAGGTCGCGCTCGAGGGGCTTGACCTCCTGCAGGAGTACATAAGGGTCACAAGGGAGAACGTGCCGCTTTGCGTAAGCGATCTGAGGCTGGGCGGCGCGAGAGGCGACGCCTCGTTCTCGGCCATCTTCGAAGGCCTGGTAGAGATAGTGAAGACAATGGACGCTCTCGCGAGGGGAGGGGAGAAGTACAATATGGACCTCTTCAAGGAGAACCCGGCCCTCTTCTATAACGCCATTCTCCGCTGCCTCGAAGGGATGCGCCAGGCCAGGGAGGGCTCGGACACCGTAATGCTCGCGGACATACTCGAATACGAGCTGCTGCCCTTCCTCGAGGAGATGGAGGAAAGGCTCTTTCACTTCAACGCATGATTCAGGGCTCAAGTTTTGAAGCGGGGCTCCGATAATAACTTTAAGAGGGGATTCAGAGAGACGGGCCGGGAAGGGAGGAATGAGCAGAAAGGCCAGACCTGGACCTCACGGCAGCAAACATTAAAAACGGCAAGGATGCCGGAACACACACACTAAGGAGGGTTTTACAATGTCACTCGTCATCAATACCAACGTTTCGGCTCTTATCGCTCAGCAGAACCTTTCAGTTTCCAATGCCCAGCTCAAATTAAGCGTACAGAGGCTCTCTTCGGGCTACAGGGTCAACAGCGCGGCTGACGACGCAGCGGGTCTCGGCAGGGCAGACCAGCTCAGGAGCCAGTCCAGGATGATCCAGGCCTCCATCAGGAACATCAACGACGGCATCAGCGCCCTCGAGATCAGCGACAAGGCCGCCGAGCAGATAACCAACCTCGTCA
>CAZDUP010000024.1:0-6655 GCA_964508625.1 uncultured Thermodesulfobacteriota bacterium | reverse complement strand
CTCGCAGCCAGCTCGGCTCAGGGCACCCTGGACTCGAACAGCAGGACCTACTACGCCGACGAGTACGACAAGCTCATGAACGAGATAAACAGGATCGCCAATACCACCGAGTTCGGCGGTTACAAGCTCATCAATGGCGATACCACGACACTGACGATGTTCATAGGCTTCAAGAACTCGACCAACGACCAGCTCGGCATCAGCCTCAACGTGCTCACCACCGGTACTTCGGGCCTTAACCTCTCGACTGGCGTGCTCAGCACCCAGGCCGGCGCGCTGGCGGCACTCGATTCCGTGAGCGCTGCGCTCAAGAAGATCAACGACGCGCGTGCGGTATACGGTGCTTCCACGAACAGGCTCTCTGCGGCCCTTTCGAACCTGCAGGGGACCTACTCCAACTTCCAGGCAGCTGAGTCCAGGATCAGGGACGCGGACTTCGCCTTCGAGACCGCCCAGTACACCAGGAACCAGATAATGGTCCAGGCCGGTACGTCGGTACTCGCCCAGGCGAACCAGACTCCCCAGAACGTGCTGTCGCTCCTCAGGTAATAACGTTTCAGCAGACCTCAGACTGGCGGGGAGGGGCATCCTCCCCGCCTCCTTTGAGGAGGTAATATGAGCATGGATTTCAGGATAAGCTTCCAGCGCAACGCGGCTGCTCAGAGCGAGATGCTCTGGCAGCAGAAAAGGAATCAGGCGGCGGCTTCCGCTACGCAAAAAGCGGAACCCCTTCCCGAAACGGCGAAGGTGTCTTCTGTCCAGGAGATGGAAAAGGCCGCGACTGACGTACAGATTATTCTCAAAAGGCTCAACACCGAGCTCAGGTTCGAGGTGGACAGCACGCTCAAGGAGGTGCATGTCAAGCTGGTGGACCCGGATACCGGCGAGGTGATAAGGCAGATACCATCCGAAGAGGTGGTCGCCCTGAGAAAGAAGATGAAGGAGCTCGTAGGCATACTCTACGGAGCAAAATAAGCAGGGCCCGCAAGGGGGGCTTCCATGATAAGCGCTACGTCAGGCGTCGTAAGCAACATCGATTATTCATCGCTCATAACCCAGCTCGTAAACATTAAAAAGCAGTCCATCACTCAGCTCGAGACGGAAAAGACCACGTTAAAGAGCGCGAAAAGCGCCTTTTCCGCCTTAAGCGCGAGGGTAAAGGACCTCATTTCCGCCGCCGATTCGCTGAGGACCGGCTCGGCCTTCAGCATATTCAAGACCAACACATCGGAAAATCCGTATTTCAAGGCGACAGCCAACGCTACCGCTGCCGCGGGCTCATACGAGATAACAGTAAACACGCTTGCCAAGGCGCACAGGATGGCGGCTGATGGGGTGGCCTCGGACACGACTGTCATAGCCCCGGCCGCAGGCTCATTCAGTTTCCAGGTAGGCAGCGGCGAGGTCAAAACCGTTGCCGTCGATTCAACGACCACTCTCGCTGGCCTCCGCGACTCGATAAACGCCCTGAACGGAGGAGTGACGGCGCACATCGCGAATGACGCGCCAGGCTCTTACAGGCTTGTCCTCACGAGCGGCACCACGGGCACCGGCGGCACAGTAACCATTACGCAGAACGATACCAGCCTTGCCTTCTCCACCACGCTGCAGACTGCGCAGGACGCCTCCGTGATAGTGGACGGCATGACATACACCAGGCAGTCGAACAGCATAGGCGATATCATTGGCGGCGTCACCCTTAATCTCGAGTCCGCTGACCCTGCAAAGACAAGCACGCTCACGGTGAGCAGGGACGCCGAAGCCGTAGAGAAGAAGGTCAAGGCCTTCATCGACGGCTACAACTCCGTGGTCACGCATATCAAGGCGAACAACAGGTACGATTCCGAGACGAAAAAAGCCGGGCCGTTCTTCGGGGACAGCGTCGCGAGGAGCGTGTGGGAGGACCTCCGCAGGCTCATGAGCTCGGCGGTGAGCGGACTTCCCGATACCATGAACAGGCTCATGCACGCCGGCATCAAGGTCGGCGATGACGGCCTGTATACGCTCGACTCGTCGAAGTTCTCAAGCGTCCTCACCTCGAACTACAATGATGTGGTCAACCTGTTCGCAAAGGGAACGTCGATATCCGGCTTCGGAGAGCTTGTGCACGCGGCCGCGAGCCAGATCGACGACATGGTCGACGGCAGGCTCAAGGGCCGCCAGGACGGCATCGACAAGAACATCAAGAGGCTCGACGAGGACATCCGCAAGCGAGAGGCCCAGCTCCTCACCTATGAAGACCAGCTCCGAGCCCAGTTCACCGGGCTCGAGACCATGATAGCGTCCCTCAACAGCCAGGGCGCGTCGATAAGGAATTATTTCGGGGGGTAGTCAGTGAACGGACTTTCGAGATACCAGAACACGCAGGTGCTTACCGCTGACAAGGTAAGGCTTGTCATCATGCTCTACGACGGTGTGCTGCGCTTCAACAGGCTTGCCCAGAAGGCGATAGCTGAAAACGACATAAAGGGCAGGGGGACGAACCTCAACAGGTCTCTCGAGATAATAGGCGAGCTCGCCAACTCGCTCAACATGGAAGAGGGCGGAGAGATCGCTAACAACCTGGCGCGCCTCTACGATTTCTGCTCCACGACCCTTACCGGGGCGAACATGACGAGCGACACGGCTAAGATAGAGTCCGTGAACAGGATAATAGCCGAGCTCAAGGGCGGCTGGGAGGCCATCTCTGAGAGGAACAGGCAGCCTGAGCAGCCGCAAAATGATTCAGCGAGGGGAATAAGCTGTGGCGCCTAAGCTCGATGAGCAGAGGGAAAAACTTAACAGGCTCCTTGAGATATCCGCTCTACAGAGGCGTCTTGTAAGCGAAAAACGCATTGATGACCTCCTTCAGTATCACGCGGAGAGGGAGGCCCTATTCGCCACAATAGACCTCACCGGCTCTTCAGCGGATGGCTCATTGAAGGAGCTTGCCCATAAGCTCTCTGAGAGCGACAGCCTCCTCATGGCAGAGACCAGGGCTCTCATGGAGGGCATGTCAGCCAGGCTCAACCACCTCAAGGCAGGACAGAGCGCCCTCAGGGCCTACGGTTCCCCCAAAGAGAAGCGCACCCTGGGCTGAGTACTTCCCGCCTGCCGCAAAAAATCGCCTTTACCCCGCAAAAAATCCCGAAAACAGCCAAAAAACGCTCAAGTTCCGCCTTTTATCCGTCGATAAGGAGATGTCAGCAAATCCGGGGAGGGGGGCTTCCCATGCTCAAAGTAGAAAGGGCCGCTGTAGCCGCAGCATTTCAGGATATAGAGAGGCCGAAGGCAAAGGAGCCTGAGGTGGAGACGCGCAATACTGATACTGTCCATATTTCCGAAGAGGGCAAGAGAAGGCACGTCTTCGGGCATGTGATGGCTTCGATATCAGAGACAGGCAAGAAGGACTAAGGAGCAGGCGCTGGAGGCGTTCCGGCGGCCTGGTAATATGGCCGACGAAAAGATAAAGATACTCATTACAGACGACGACCTTGACCTCCGTGAGCTTCTTACCGAGGCGATAAAGGGCTGGGGCTACGAGGTCGCTATAGCCAAAGACGGCGAAGAGGCATTGAGGAAGCTCAGGATGGACCATTATCACATGGTCATAACCGACCTCATGATGCCGGGCATGGACGGCCTCGCCCTCCAGCAGAAAATAGCCGAGTTCGACAAGGACATACTGGTCATCATCATAACCGGCTATGCTACAATAGAGACGGCCGTGCGCGCAATCGAGAACGGGGCCTACGACTACATCGCCAAGCCGTTCAGGCTCGACGAGCTCATGATAGTCATAAAGAACGCGTGCGAGAGGTTGAGGCTCATGCTCCAGAACCGCGCCCTTATGGACGAGCTCCGGAGGGCCTACGGCGAGATTGCGGTCCTGCAGAAGGCTCTCGGCAACGGCGTCCAGATGGTGGCCGAAGATGCGGCGCCAGGCGACGGAGCGGAAGAGATGAAAGAGGGGGTAAACCCGCTCCGGCATCAGGAGTACCTGAAGGAAGCGGACAGGTTCTCGCGTAAACCCCTGCACAAGACATAAAAGGAGAACTGATTTGCAGTCAGCAGCGACTGTTTTGCCGATAGAGCAGCTGAGGATCCTGCTTGTAGACGACGACGACAACGTCAGGGACGCGCTTGCCGAGATACTTTCGAGAAGGGGCTGGAAGGTGGCGGGGTGCGCCACTGCCGAGGAGGCCATAAACACGCTCAGGCACGAGCACTTCGACGTCGTGCTCGCGGACATCAATATGCCGGGCATGACGGGCATGGACTTTCTCCATCTCGCGAAGGAGTCTGCGCCGGATGTCCCGGTCATAATGATAACGGGGTACCCGTCCATCGACCTCGCGGTCGAGGCGATAAAGTACGGGGCCGTGGACTTCCTGCCCAAGCCCTTCAAGGCCGAGGAGCTCGAGATAATCGTAAGGAAGGCGGCGAGGAGCCCCAAGCCTACATCCAGGCCCGGCGACAAGACAAGGGCGATAGGGACGCTTCCGGACCTCGCGAGGAGAAGGCTCGAGGACAAGATAAAGGAGCTCTCCATACTCCATACGATAAGCGAGTCCCTTGACGACGTATCGGAGAAAGAGGACATCTTCCGCAAGACCATGGACATAGCCATGATAATCACGGACTCTGAGCGGGCCTTCGTGCTCGTGGCCGAGCAGGAGAAGAACGAGCTCGCCGTGAGAGGAGCCTCAGGGTACGACGAAGATGTCGTGGGCGCCAAGTTCAACCTCAAGTCCGAGCCCTTCAAGCAGGTGCTCTCGAAGAAGTGCTACACCTATCTCCTGGTCGAGCCGGGCACGCTCGGGCCGCTTGTCCAGGGGCCAGGCGCAACGCCGGTGCTGCTCGCGCCCCTGAACATAAACCGCGAGGTAGTGGTAATACTCGGGCTCGCAGGAAAGCCCGGCACCTCCGAGATAACCAACGACGCGCTGATGCTGCTTCTGAACCTCACGGCAAAAGCGGCGTTGAAGCTCGAGAACATCGCCCTTTCCGAGAACATATTCCTGAGCATTATAGGCGCGATGAACTCGCTCCTCAATGCCCTCGACGCCAGGGACACCTACACCAAGGACCATTCGAACAGGGTGACCCAGTACGCCGTTCAGATAGCCCGCGCCATGAACTGCCCTCAGGACGTGCTCGATTCCATAAGTTTCGCAGGTCCCCTCCACGACATCGGCAAGATCGGCGTGAGGGACGAGATACTCCTCAAGAGGGGCAGCTTCTCGATCGAGGAGCGCGAGGTCATGAAGAGCCACGTCGTCAGGGGCGAGGAGATATTGAGGCCGCTGAACCTGCTTAACTCGGAGAGGGCCGTCGTTCTCTACCACCACGAGAGATGGGACGGCCAGGGCTACCCGAAGGGCCTTGCCGGGTGCGAGATACCGCTCGTCGCCCGGATATTCAGCGTGGCTGACACCTTCGATGCCATGACCTCCACGAGGCCTTACAGGCAGGCCTTGGGACTTGACGTGGCCAGGGACGAGATTGTAAGATGCAGGGGGTCGCAGTTCGACCCGGACGTTGTCGATGCGTTCCTCGAAAGCGAGATAATAAAAGGATAGCCACATGGAAGAGAACCAGGAGAGTCCGCGCGAGGTCAGGCGCGAATACGTAAGGACCAACGACGTAATACCGGTCTATTACGAGGCCGACACCGGCGAAGAATCGAAGGCCATCACGGACTGGGAGACCCTCTTTGACGAGATAGAGCCCAAGCCAGAGGAAAACCCCAAGCTCTACGAGCTCCTTTTCGACATAAATCAGAAGCTAAACATACTCCTCGACTACATATCCGAGAAGAACGGATTCAACATACCAGAGGCGAGGGACGTGAGCATCTCGGGCGGCGGCCTCAGGTTCTTCAGCAACGACAAGTTCGAGTCAGGCGACAGGCTTGTCCTGAAGACCTTCCTGCCAACATACGCGCACGTGATAAAATTGAGGTGCGAGGTCGTCAGGTGCATCCCTGAGGGCAATGGCTACGGTGTGGCAGTGAAGTACACTGACCTCGACGAGACCACCAGGGACAAGATAATAAAATACATCTTCGCCCGGCAGAGAAAACTCCTGAGGACCGAGAAGAAGCCGGATTGACAGCTGCCTTCAGCAAAGGCCCGGGCTCAATGGCCCGGGCCTTTGTCTTTCCGTTCAGGCCACCATGCAATTGTCTTGTCTTACCCACATCCAGCCCTTATAATCAACGCATCATGATCGACAGGGTCAAAGAGACCGTAAGGCGGCACAAGCTCTTCTCCAGGGGAGATACCGTCGTGGCGGCAGTCTCAGGCGGGGCTGACTCCGCGGTGATGCTCCACGTCCTCATTTCCCTTCAGAAGGAATACTCGTTAAGGATGGTAGTCGCGCACCTTGACCACGGCCTGCGGGCGGCTGAGTCGAGGAGGGACATGCTTTTCGTAAAGGGCCTTGCCGAGTCCCTGAAGCTGCCGTTTGAGGGCAGGCGTCTATCGAGGGGGGAGCTCAAGGCAAAGGGCCGCTCTACCCAGGATGCTGCCAGAGAGGCCCGCTACGAATTCCTCGATAGCGTTGCAGTGAAATACGGGGCCCAAAGGATAGCCCTCGGACACACGCTCGACGACCAGGCTGAGACCGTGCTCATGCGCCTCATAAAAGGCTCGTCGCTGTCAGGCCTCGGTGG
>CAZDUP010000023.1:2070-14745 GCA_964508625.1 uncultured Thermodesulfobacteriota bacterium | reverse complement strand
CCCACATGGTAAGGAGAAAGGCCATAGACCCTGGCGGGGACCCTTATCTGAACAAGGAAGCCCCGCATGACATGGCCTTGTGCAAGCGGTGCGGCTCTGTCTACCATGAGAAGAGATGGTACAGGAGAGACGAGCTTCCGGAGAGGCTCTCGGCGGCTCCTAATACCGAAATAGTCTTCTGCCCCGGCTGCCAGAAGTTCAGGGATGGATATGCGGAAGGATACCTCACGATAGAGGGCAGGTTCGTAGAGGCGCACGGAGACGAGATAATGAACCTCATCGCGAACAAGGAGACGAGACAGCTCCACATCAACCCGCTTGAGCAGATAATAGAGATCCGCCGCCATGACGGAAATATCGAGGTCAAGACAACTACCGGCAAGCTCGCGCAGCGGCTGGGGCAGATAATACAGAGGGCCTTCAACGGCGAGGTCGCCTACAAATGGAGCGTTGACACCAAAATAGCCCGTGTTGTATGGTGGAGGGATGACGAGTAAAGAAGCAAGACTGTACACGCGGGCCGAAGGCGGCAATGCCTCTTGCAGGCTCTGCGCCTTCCGTTGCCGCGTCAACATGGGCAAGCGCGGCATTTGCGGCGTGCGCGAGAACATCGACGGAGTGCTCTATACCCATACATGGGGCCGCCTCATCGCCGCGCAGATAGACCCGATAGAGAAAAAACCGCTCTATCACTTCCAGCCGTCATCCCGGTCATATTCCATAGCCACTGCTGGCTGCAATTTCAAGTGCCTCCACTGCCAGAACTCGGAGATATCCCAGGCGCCGAGGGACGGAGGCGTTGTGCCTGGAGAAGAGGCCACGCCTGAGGAGATAGTCAACGAGGCATACGAGACAGGCTCGTCGAGCATCTCCTATACGTATACGGAGCCGACCATATTCTTCGAGTACGCCCAGGACACTGGGCTGCTCGCAAGGGAGAAGGGCCTTAAAAACGTATTCGTGACAAACGGCTACATGACCGCCGAATGCATCGAAGAGCTCGAGGGCTTTCTTGACGCGGCTAACGTGGACTTGAAGAGCTTCAGCGAATCATTCTACAAGAAGGTATGCGGCGCGCGCCTTGCCCCTGTGCTCGAATCAATAGAGCGGATGAGGGCAGCAGGCATCTGGGTGGAGGTGACTACTCTTGTCATCCCGGGCATGAACGACAGTGACCGCGAGCTTTCTGAAATAGCCAGATGGATGGCTGGTGTTGACAAAGCCATGCCGTGGCACATAAGCGCATTCCATCCGTCGTACAAATTGATGGACGTTCCGAGCACGCCACTCGATACCCTGGAAAGGGCGCGGGAGATAGGCATTGCCGCGGGGCTCAGGTACGTCTACACCGGCAACATACCGAACAGCCAGGGAGAGTCTACATACTGCTACGGCTGCGGCGAGCTCCTGATAGAGCGCAGCGGCTTCGTAGTCAAAAAAAACGTCATCGAGGATTCAAAATGCCCCAGGTGCGCCGCCACGATCGACGGCGTGGACCTCTGAGAACACTCCAGCATACCTCTTCCGTTAACCTGCTATAATCAGAAAATAAAGCGATATTCATCCTGCTATTGTAACCCCGTATCCAATATCGGGGCCGGAAGGAGGATAAGATGCTTGTGGAGTTCAACATCATCCCTTTGGGGACCGGCGAGAGCATGGGGGATTCTATAGCGAGCGTTCTGAAGGTCGTCCAGGAGAGCGGCATGCCCTACAAGGCGAACGCTATGGGAACGGTGGTCGAGGGCGGCTGGGACGACATAATGGGCCTTGTGAAAAAATGCCATGAGGAGGTGCTGAAGAAGGCGCCAAGGGTCACGAGCACTATTCAGCTTGATATTCGACCCAGCAAGCCCCAGGACCGCCTGACCGAGAAGCTGAAGAGCGTTGAGAAGCGCCTCGGCAAAGAGGTCAAAAAGTAAAGGGCTGCTGAAGGTTCCAGCCGCGATACCTGCCCGCAAAGCGGGCAGGTATCTTTTTTGCGAAACGGGTGCCGACGCCTTTACGGGATATGCCCTTATCTGGTAAGATATGACCCAATGGAATTTGCCTCCGGATTCATAGAGAGCTTCCTCCTTGCCCTCATCCCGCTCTTCGTGGCCATGGAGCCCATTGGGGTAATCCCCATCTACCACGCCATGACCCGGGGCATGGACGCGAAACAGAAAAGGGTCGTGCTCTTCTATTCGGTCCTGACCGCGGCTGCGATCACCATAGCCTTTCTCATGGTGGGCAGGGCCGTATTCCTCGCCCTCGGCATCACCATATCGGACTTCCAGATCGCAGGCGGGTTAATTCTCCTCTCGATAGCCATAGTCGATATCGTGCACACTGCCCGTGGCTATCTGAACGTCCTGGTCACGCCGGGCGTTGGCATCGTCCCCATAGGCACGCCCCTTATCGCCGGGCCAGCCGCGCTCACCACGCTTCTCATGCTCTCAGACCTCTACGGCTTCACCGTCACGCTCTCAGCGCTGCTCGTGAACCTCTTCATAGTATGGATAACGTTCCTGCTCTCTGAGAAGATAATCGACTACATAGGCGAGAACGGGGCTTTGGGCATCTCGAAGGTCATCTCTCTTCTCCTTGCGGCAATAGCGGTCATGATGATAAGGAGGGGCGTCGAGTCGCTCCTCTGAGGGGCTTTT
Organism: uncultured Thermodesulfobacteriota bacterium; assembly: GCA_964508625.1. Lineage (GTDB taxonomy): Bacteria > Desulfobacterota > GWC2-55-46 > GWC2-55-46 > GWC2-55-46 > UBA5799. Next base: position 12,097 of record CAZDUP010000023.1, on the reverse strand, counting down.
CTTCATACTGATTTAGGTCATGGAAAGCCCTCATGAAATACGTTATATTGGACTGGACTTTTTAAATCAGGAGGCTTTTTCAAGATGGTCCTAAAGCTGGCTCTTTTCTTTCACATCATCTCGGCAATTTTCTGGGTAGGGGGCATGCTCTTTCTCGTGCTCGTGGTGGCCCCTTACCTGAAGACCATAGCCGACCCAAAGGCAAAGTCCCAGATATATCAGGTGGTCGGAAAGCAGTACAGGTTCTGGGGCTGGGTCGCCATAATAACGCTCCTTGTGACAGGCCCTCTTATTCTAACAGAGCTCTACGGCCTGCCATTATCCGCCCTGGCTGACCCTAAATTTCACGGCACGGGCTTTGGCAAGGCAGTAGCCTACAAGCTGACACTCGTTGCGATAATCGTAATATCGAGCTTTGTGCACGACTTCTGGATAGGGCCGAAGGCGCGCAACTCTCCGAGGCATTCCTCAATCGCGAGGGTCTTCGGCAGGGTGAACCTGTTGATTGCCCTTCTCATCGTCATTTTCGCCGTGCTCATAAGGGCCGGAGGTATTTAGTTGCACAAGTTCAACCCCGAGCACCTAGAGAGGCTCTTGAGCGGCGAACGTACCAAGGATATCGACCCTGAGCGCGTCCTTCGCGAGGCCGGGCTCAAGCCGGGCAACATCTTCGCTGACATAGGCGCGGGGCCAGGCTTCTTTACAGTGCCTGCTGCCAGGATAATCGGCCCCATGGGCATGGCCTTTGCCGTCGACACGCAGCCCGAGATGCTCGTTTATCTCCGCGACCGCAGGGACACGCCCGACAACGTGATACTTTTGAAATCCGAGGAGTACGAGATACCCCTTGCTGACTACGAGGCCGACTTCGCGCTACTCGCGTACGTGCTCCACGAGACCGGAGACAAGGTCCGGCTCCTGATGGAGATAATGCGGATACTGAAGCCCGGCGGCACCCTTCTTGTTATCGATTGGGAGAAGAAGGCAGAGGACAAGGGCCCGCCAATAGAAGAGCGCATCACCGCCAAAGAGGCCAGGGGCTATATCGAGGCAGCCGGCTTCGACGTTGTGCAGGCCTCTCCCATGAACCCGTCCCATTACAGGCTCCTCTCAAGGCGGCCCACCTGACAGGATGAGTATTTTCTGACATAATTGATTTACATTATTCCAATTGTGTCAGGCTGCTCAAAAAGCTCCATATGCGAGGCCCCGGTTTAAATCGGGGAGCTAGGAACGAGTCGCACTCTTTGCCGTACGTCGCTGTGACTCGCTTTGAGGCCAACAAAGCAGATGGACTTTTCAGCAGCCGGGGGACCAATGGACGTAAAGATCAACTCAACCACCCTCTCACTCGTAAAGGGCGACATTACCGAGGAGTCTACGGAGGCCATCGTGAACGCCGCTAACTCCAGGCTCGCCGGGGGCGGAGGCGTTGACGGCGCCATACACAGGGCAGGCGGCCCTGCCATAATGGAGGAATGCAGGAAGATCGGCGGCTGCCCTGCGGGCAGCGCGGTATTCACGACCGGCGGCGATCTCAAGGCCAAATACATCATCCACGCGGTCGGGCCAATATACAAAGACGGAGAGCACGATGAAGCCAGGCTCCTTGAGAGCGCCTATGCCGCAAGCCTCAGGGTGGCCCATGACAAGGGCCTGAAGTCCGTGGCCTTCCCTTCCATAAGCACCGGCGCGTACGGCTACCCCATAGAAGAGGCCTCACGCGTGGCCCTCTCGACCGTCATCTCCTTCATCAGATGCAACCCGGGCCTCCTCCTCGTCCGTTTCGTACTCTTTTCCCAGGCCGACTACGAAGTCTATAGCCGCACCCTCGCCTCCCTCGTCGAATAAAGCACCGCTTGACATATCCGCCGCGCGGCATGATAATCAGAAGAGAATGAAAGTGATATTCATTTTCAGCAATGGGAGGCCCCCTATGGAAGACTTCCATTACGGTCCCATAACAAACGCCGACTTCAACGATACTAACGAGGTGGCCATCTTTTTCGGCCATATCAGGGAAGCGTTCGAGGCAATAAGCGCACCGCTGCTTGCAGACCTCCTCGAAATAGGGGACGTCCTCCTCATAGACGCGAGGGACGCTGATGCGTACATAAAGGGGCACATAACAGGCGCCCTCAGCATTCCCGCAGCCTCGATAGCGCTCGGCGCCGCGGAAATCGACCGGGGAAGGACAGCCGTCGTCTACGGGGCCGACGGATGGTCAATGGAGGCCTATGCCGCGGCAGACAAGCTACGCACCCTTTTCTTCAAGGATGTCCGAGTGCTTTCAGGCGGCTTCGCGGCCTGGAACAGGAACGGACGTGTCGTAGAGCCCGGCATGAAGCTGCCCTGCGTATCTATGGGGCCTCACTGAACGATTGTTAATTTGACCCTTTTACTTTAAAACTCCGGAGGTGTGATCTTATGGTAAGGGATATCACAAGAGAAGAACTCAAGGAGATGATGGACTCGGGCGAGAGCTTCGTTCTCGTAAACGTGCTCGACCCGGCTGACTTCGAGAACGAGCACATATGCGGCTCGATAAACATCCCGGCCACTACTGTAGCGAGGGACGCCCTCGAGATGCTCAACAAGGACGAGACCATAATCCTTTACTGCTCCGGCCCGAAGTGCACGGCAAGCTCCATAGCCGCGGAAAAGCTCGACACGCTCGGCTTCAGCGACATATGGAGGTTCGAAGGCGGCATGCAGGAGTGGAAGAACTCCGGCTACTGCGTGGAAGGGCTGGCATACAAGGGGAAGGTAGCGTAACCTGCATGACTATTCCCCGACCTTTGCCAGCAGACCCTTTCTCTTCACCACCTTGAAGTTCCAGTAGAAGAAAAGGACGGAAAGGACTATGTAGACCACGTTCAGTCCGGCTGCCCATGCTATGTCCCTTGCCGGGAACTCGCCTGTGTTCAGGACCAGCCTCATGCCCTCGAATACGTGCGCCGCAGGTATGTAGTTGGCTATCGCCCTCAGGAACGAGGGCAGCACGGCCACCGGATAGAATACCGCTGATACGGGCTGAAAAAGGAGCGCCACGCCCCAGGCAAGGACCTCTGCCTCCTGCCCGAACCTCAGGATGAGGGCAGTCGTCACGATGCCCACTGCCCAGCCCATCACGATAAGGTTCAGGACGAGCGGCACCAGAGAAAACCCTATCATGAATATGTTGAACTCGTAGAGGAGCCATGCGAGCGCTATCATTACCGTCGAGGTGAGGATGAGCTTTATTATGCTCAGAAAGAGCAGCGAAAGGATGTACTCGGTCGCGCTCAAGGGGCTTACGAATATATTCAGGAGGTTCCTCGACCAGACGTCCTCGAGGAACGAGACCGATATGCCCTGCTGGCTCCTGAATAGCATGTCCCAGAGTATGAGCGCGCCTATGAAGAAGGTCACGAACTGCGGGAGCGCCCCCTCCTGTTTCGAGAGGTATACGGTGACGAATCCCCATACGAGGAGGTCGAGCACGGGCCAGTAGAAGACCTCCATGAGCCTGGGCAAGCTCCTCTTATACAGATAGAGGTGGCGTATGGTGTACGCGAATATCCTCTGTAGCCGCTCGTTCACTGGCCTGGCCTCGCTATCTTTATGAAGACCTCCTCGAGGCTCCTGCCGCCGAACCTTCTCATTATGCTCACCGGGTCGCCGGAGGCGATAATCCTGCCCCTGTCCATGAAAATGACCCTGTCGCACATCTCCTCCATCTCTTTCATGTTGTGAGAGGTGTAGAGGATCGATAAGCCCTGCTCTTTCTTTATCGCCTTGAGAAGGGTCCTGGTCTTGTCAGCTATATCAGGGTCAAGGCTCGCGGTCGGCTCGTCAAGAAAGAGTATCCGGGGGCTGTTCAAGAGCGCCTTGCACAGGCATACCCTCGTTATCTGCCCTGACGATAGCCTCCTTGTGGGCGTGTCCTTGATGTCGAGTATCTCGAATATCGAGAGGAGCTCCCGTATCCTCTTCCTGCGCTCTCTTACGCCGTAGAGCCTCGAGAAGACGGTGAGGTTCTCTTCGACTGTGAGCGAGAACGGAAGGGATATGTAGGAGGAGGAGAAGTTCACCTGCTTTAATATCTCCTCCCTAGCGCTATTTATGTCCAGGCCGAATATCCGTATCTCTCCGCCAGTCGGCGTAGTGAGCCCCAGGAGCATCTGGAGGGTCGTCGTCTTCCCGGCGCCGTTGGGGCCGATAAGTCCCAATATCTCTCCCTCGTACATCTCAAAGGAGATCCCGTCAACGGCCCGCTTATAGCCGTCGAAAACCTTTGTGAGGCCCTTTACCTCGACCAGTACGTTCATGAAGATTCTACCTGCCCTCCGAGAGCTCTTTATATACCTTCTCGGCATTGGCTGGCAGCCATTCCCTGTACTTGTCCCAGGAGGCGTATCCGGGCAGGCTAATGCCGGATCTTATCTCATCGAGCCCCCTGCCCTCTTTCATCATCCTGGCGACCTCGCCCCTCAAGGCCTCAAGATAATCCCTGTACACGGCCGTATCATTTTTTGTCGCGAGCGTGCCGTGCCCCGGCACATAGACATCAGCGCCCTTTGCCTCGATAGCGTCTATGGCCGATATCGCGCCCATGCTGTCCCCGTCGTTGAGGAGCGGCAGGCGGCCATTGTAGAGGAGGTCCCCGGCAAAGAGCACCTTCTCTTCAGGAAGCCATACGTACAGGTCGCCGTCCGTGTGCGCCTTCTGGCCAGCGTATATTATCTCTATGGTCTTGCTGCCGAGCATCAGGGTCATCCCGTCCTGAACGGTTATCTCCGGTAGAGTGAGGCTGAATTCCTTCAAGCTATCCTCACCGAAGAACTTCTTGAACATGGCCCTGTGGGCCTGCTCTTTTTTTATCAGCGCCTCTCTCGTCTTTTCGTGGGCGATTATCTTCCCCTCGCCGAAGTACTGATTGCCGAAGGTATGGTCGCCGTGGTAGTGCGTATTTACCACGTATACGACCGGCTCATCCGTCGTCTGCCGTATCTTCTCCCTGAGCTCCATCGCAAGGGGCTTCGGCCCCTGTGAGTCTATGACGACAACTCCCTTTCCAGTGACTATGAAGCCGGAGTTCGTAGCACCGTTCTCTCCGGCAAAGGCCCAGACCCCGCCGCCAAGCTCCTTCAACTCAGCCGCGGCTGAAATAGCGGCAACGCACAAGCCGAGCATCATCGACGCACCTATCGAATACAGGATTTTCAGTCGCATGGCGCCCCCTTTCCACGGTTCACGATATGTGATTCTATCCTCTATTCTCCTCCAAGACAAGGGAGAGGAATCGAAAGTTCCCAATCTTGCGGGCCACATACCCCTCTGATAGACTTGAAATAGGCATTTAGGAGAACCAGATGGCAAACAGGGGCATAAAGCTCGTAAAGGTGCTGGGGATCCAGATATCGCTCGATTATACCTGGTTCATCGTCTTCGTCATATTCGCCTGGTCGCTGGCCTACGGCTACTTTCCTTTTCAGCAGCCCGGTTTTACGCGCGGCACATACCTCCTCATGGGCGTGCTCTCGGCAATACTCCTCTTTGTCTGCGTGCTCATCCATGAGATATCCCATTCCTATACGGCCAACAGGCTCGGGATGGACATCCGGGAGATAACGTTATTCATATTCGGCGGAGTTGCCCAGCTCACAAAAGAGCCCGAGGACGCTGGCACGGAGCTCAAGATCGCCATAGCAGGCCCGGCGGCGAGCCTTGTGCTCGCTATAATATTCTGGGCCGCCGCGTCCATGGTAGATGAAACCTCATACCCGGTACTGTATTCAATCCTCGGCTATCTCGCGCTCATCAACTTCGTGCTCCTTGTCTTCAACATGATACCCGGATTCCCGCTCGACGGCGGCAGGGTCTTCAGGGCGCTCTGGTGGTATAAGACCGGCAATCTCAGTAACGCTACGAGGGTCGCCAGCAACCTTGGCAAGGGCTTCGCCATATTCCTCATCGTCTCGGGATTTTTTAACATATTCATGGGCAATTTCGTCGGCGGCCTCTGGTTCGTGCTAATTGGCGTCTTTGTCCAGCAGGCCGCGGAGAGCGGCTACCAGCAGGTCGTGATTAAGAAGGCGCTGGAGGGCGTGAAGGTAAAGGACATAATGACGAGGCCTGTCATTACCGTGAAGGAATCCAACACGGTATCAGAGGCGGTGGAGAACTACTTTTTCAAGTACCACCACGCGAGCTACCCGGTGACGTCAAACGGCCATGTCGAAGGACTCCTGACGCTAAGCGACGTGCGCTCGGTCGACAAGGAAAAATGGGCACAGACCCGTGTCGCGGATATCATGGACAGGATAGGCCCTGGCGGCGCCTTGAGCCCTGATGACAGCGCAATGGACGCGCTCGCGAAGATGACGGGCGACCACATAGGGAGGTTCCCTGTCCTCAACAGGGAGGGCGGACTCGAAGGCATACTCTCCATCCGGGACATCATGAAGATCCTCGAGTTCAGGACCGGCCTGCAGAAATAGATTCACTTCACTTCAGAAGCACCACTCCCCCGACAACGAGCGCGATCCCGGCGAGCTTCTGGATCGTGAACGCCTCGCCAAGGAATATGACAGATATGAAGAGGGCGACGAGCGGGTAGGTGGCTGCCACGGGCACGACTACTGATGCCTCGCCTGACTTGAGCGCCGAGTAAAAGGCGAGTTGCCCGAAAAGCCCGGCGAGAAGACCGCCTGCGATTACGAAGAGCGCGCTCTTCAAATCCACTGCCGCGACCTCTCCGAGCCTTCCCATGAACATTACCCCGAGCACCGCTATTACGGCTATGGGCATCGTCCTTATGAATACGCCAAGCACCGGGTCTATCGTAGCGCCCCTCAGGCCTATCTTTTCAAAGGCCGGGGCCAGGCCCCATATTACGGCCGTCAGCAGCGCAAAGACAAAGGATTTGTCGATCATCAGCATCCTCCAGGACTTTATGCCGGTATTTTATCCCAATCCTCCTGCACAAAGAAGCCCCAAATAAAAAGCCCCTGCCGCTGAAGCGGCAGGGGCCCTGGACCCGTCACGGTTACTTGCTGACCCGGAGCTTCCTGTCGTGGAGCTTCTGCACTGGCCTGTTGTTCTTGTGCATTATCTTCTGTATCTCCGCTATCTGCGCCTCTGACATCTGGATGGGGCTCTTGAGCACTATCCACTTTACGCTCTCCGAGCAGGGGGGCGTGGTAAGAGAGCCGGCGTATGTGAAGTAGCTCTTCTCACCGGGCAGGAGCTCAGACGCGTTTATGTCCACGTCGGCGGACTTCTTGTCGTTCGCCTTTGCAGGCAGGTTAGACCAGATGGCCTTGTATGCCGCGTTCTCAGTACCCTTGTCTATGAGTACGCCCACGACCGCGAGCTCTCCCTTGTCGTTCTTGTGCACGAGATGCATTTCGTTGCCGTAAGACTTGCCATCGACAGTGTGCTCGCTGGGTGTATGGAAGTGGAACTGAACGAGCTTGTACTCGGAGCCGTCTACCTCAATGGAGCTTCCGCCGTCATAGTTGACCTGCACCGTATGGCCGTTGTTAACGACGTTGAGCTTCGAGGCCTTGTAGTTGAACTTTATCTCGGAGAGGGCCTCTGGCGTTGCGTTCGAGAGGTCAATGGGGGACTGTGTCCTGCCCTCTGAGCAAGCCTTGAAGTCTGAAGACATGTGCCCCCACTTCTCCGGGCCGCCCTCGCCCTCATAGCCCCAGTGCGGGGCATGGCTATGGTCCCCTGCCTGAACGTTTAAGGCCGCAAGTCCCAGGCCAAGCGTAAAAGCGGCTGCGAACAAAAACCTTTTTCCTGCTCTCATATGCTCTCTCCTTATTGGGTTTTCACTCCGGGCTGTGATTATATACGCTGAAAGGCCAGAAGACAACTACTTAGAAAAAATGAGCTTTACTGCCACGACAAGTAGCACGACGCCGAATATACGCTCAAGGGCCGGGGAGGATATGGAAGTAGCGAACCTGCCGCCGAAATAGCCACCCACGAAAAACCCGGCGCAAAGGAGTGAGGCGGCCCTTATGTCAACGTAGCCCTGGCTCCAGTATGCCCATGCCGCGAGTATGCCTATGGGCGGCACCATCATGGCAAGGGTCGTGCCCTGTGCCTGGTGCTGGGAGAAGCCGAAGAGGAATACCAGGGCAGGCACCACGAGTATGCCGCCGCCCAGGCCGACAAGGCCGCCCAGTACCCCTGCCGCGAGGCCGAGGGCTATGAAGAGAACGGTTTCCATTTTCAGGGAGCTTATACCACAGTCAGCTCAGATTTTAAAGGCGAGCCTCAGGAAGGACTGGAGGGCCAGGAATGCGAGGTCCTTTGCGACCTCTCTGGTGTCAACGGGCCTCTCATCATCTTCCTGCAGCCTGGCGGCAAGCGCCATTGTGGTAGGCGTGGAGATGTTTTCGAGCTTCAGCTCTTTCTGAAGATGCTTCAAAGTCTCTATCTCGCCTGAGACCGAAACCTTTCCACGGCTGAACGAATCCTTGTGGCGGGCGTACTTTCCAAGCTCTCCCCTGTTTAGCCAGAGGCCGCTGCAGCCAGGGCATCTCTCGATGAGCGCGTCCTTGGGCAGGTTCGGGTCAGTGAAGAGGGCAAGGGCCTTTTCGCACCGGGGGCAGAGGCCCTTTCCCTTCTCTTCGGGGTTTTCAGAGAGCAGGCTTTTGATGTCAATGGCCTCGAGCTTCCTTATTGCCTCGCTCGTCGTGAAAGAGAGCTCCCACTTATCGAACCAGACTCCTCCGCAGGAGCGGCACTGGTCAAGGAGCAGCACCCTGCCGTAATTGGCCTGTGCATATACCTCGTGCAGTCTGCCGCCACATTCGGGGCAGGATATTTCTTTAGCCTCAGTCATCCTATGCACCGGCCTTAAGGTAAGCCATAGCTTCCAACCTCTTAATCCTCTCCTCTATGGGCGGATGAGTGGAAAACACGTCTGCCACGAACCCCTCTTTGTCGTCGAGCTTTCTCTTCAACGGGTCTGAGATGAACAGATGCGCTGTCGCCCGCCGCGCCTTCAGAAGGGGCGAGGTATGGGCGGCAATCTTTCTCAATGCGCTCGCAAGGGCAAGGGGGTTTCTCGTGAACTCGGCCGCGCTGGTATCTGCCTGGTATTCCCTGTTGCGGGAAACCGACATTGCGATTATGCGTGAGAAGAGCGGAGAGAGCAGCACAAAGAATCCTATGACAAAGAGTATGAGCGGGTGTATCCCGCCTTTATCCCTGAGGTTCCGCCTAGGCCTTATGCCGCCGTACCTCCACGTCCTGATAGCCCAGTCAGATAGTATTGAGACCGTGCCGACGAGGACTGTGACGACTGTCATGGTCAATATGTCGAATGATTTTATATGGCCCATCTCGTGCGCCACCACGGCCTGGAGCTCTTCCCTGTTCATCGAATCAAGGAGGCCCTGAGTCACTACCACCGCCGAGTTCTCCGGGTTTCTGCCCGTCGCGAACGCGTTAGGCGCCGGGTCAGCCACGACATAGACCTTTGGCATGGGCAGACCGGATGCAATGGCCATCTCGGTCACAACGTTACGGAACTTCTTATGAGAGGGGTCTTCAAACTTGAGAGGGGCTGCGCCGAGAGAGCGCAGCACTATCGAGCTGCCGTAAAAATATGAGGTGAAGCTGTTTACAGAGGCCAGCCCAAAGGCGAATATGGTGGCAACAGGGAGCCTTGCACTGAAATCAGTTGTGCCGTAGGTATATGCGTCAACGGAGAGGCCGACGAGGAGGACGAGGACAAAGAACCCGAGCATCAAGAGGACGGTCGTCCTTCTGTTCTTCTTTTGCTGGGAGTAGATGTCGGCCATTGGAAAGACTACTTCATGCCGAGGTCGACCTTGGGCGGCGTTGAGGCCCCCTCTTCCGCCTGGAAGTACTCGGCTTTCTTGAAGCCGAAGAGGGCCGCAATGAGCATGGTCGGGAATACGTCCTGCTTTATGTTGAACTTCGCTACGAGGTCGTTGTAGAACTGGCGGGCGAAACTGATGCGGTTCTCTGTGGAGGATAGCTCTTCCTGAAGCTCAAGGAC
>CAZDUP010000023.1:0-2060 GCA_964508625.1 uncultured Thermodesulfobacteriota bacterium | reverse complement strand
GTTCTTGTTGCTCTTGAGGTCAGGGTAGTTCTCGAATACCGCGAAGAGGCCGCCTATGGCGCGGGTCAGGAGGCCTTCTGCTGCAGACTTGTCGTGAACGCCTGAAGCTCCCATTGCCTTTGCCCTTGCGTCCATCACGCGCTCGAGCGTGTCGCGCTCGAACTCCATCGCGCCCTTCACGGCATTCACGAGGTTGGGGATGAGGTCGTACCTGCGCTTCAATTGTACGTCTATCTGCCTCCAGGCGTTCTCTACCTGGTTTCGGAGCGTGACTAGACCGTTATAGGCCAGTATCGCCCATATGACGACGATGCCGATTACGACGAGAGCTATGATTATTCCGGTCAAAAGAGCCTCCCTTTACTTGTCGGCCTTTCTGAAAAAGAGGTCGTGGAGCGTGTATATCTCCGTGACCTCGTACTCTTTCCTGCCGCCGGGCAGGTCTACTATAACCTCGTCGCCAACTGCCTTGTTGAGAAGCGCCCTGCCTATGGGCGAGCTGACGGATATCTTGCCGTTTCTCGCGTCCACCTCTTCGGGCGTCACCAGCTCGAATACCTGCTCCTCGCCTGTAGCCGCGTCTGCCAGATGCACCCTTGAGCCGAAGCCAGCCGCGTTCCGCGGGATGTCATCGAGCTTCAGGGAAGTAAGCGTATTTATCCTGGCTGTAAGGTGCGCTGCCCTTGCCTGGAGGAACGACTGCCTGTGCTTGGCAGCCTCATATTCAGCGTTTTCGCGCAGGTCTCCGTGGGCAGCCGCCTTCTGCAGCTCCTTTGGCACATCGACCCTCAGCTCCTTTTCGACCTTCTGAAGCTCTTCCTTGAGCTGTTTTACAATCGGAAGCTCGTGCATAACCTTCTCCTGAATGTCACTTAAAATAGCGTTTTCACCCTGCCAACTCCAAGGCGGTGACGCTTTCAATATGGTATGTCTGGGGAAACATGTCGATCAGGGCGGCCCTGGATACCCTGTACCCGCGTCCGGCAAGCGCATTGAGGTCCCGGCTGAGCGTCGGCGGGCTGCATGAGATGTAGACGATCCTGTCTGGCCTTATGCCCGCGAGGGAGAGCGCGATCTCAGGCTCTCCGCCTCTCGGCGGGTCTAATACTAACACAGACTCGCCCGTGCTTTCAAGGCTTTTAAGGTTCTGTTTAAGCCAGGCAGCCGCTTGAGCCGCATGGAATTCAGTGTTTTTCATGCAGTTTCTCACCGCGTTCTCCGTTGCCTGCCTCACGGCCTCGGCGTTCGACTCTATCCCTATGGTGCGGAGCGCCCCTTTTGCGAGCGGCAGCGTAAGGTTGCCGACACCGGAGAATAGGTCTACTACCGTCTCTTTTCCAGAGAGCCTGGCATATGCAACCGCCTTTTTGACAAGCTCGCTGTTCTGCTGCCTGTTGACTTGCGAGAATACGCTCGCTCCCGCAGAAATATCCATGCCCTCAACCTTATAGGAGACAATGGTATCGCCCTCTGAAGCCAACCTCTTGCCTTTGCCCTCAGGCGGGCTCAGCCAGACCTCGAAGCCCTTCAGGTGCCTCACTGCCTCGAGCGCCTTTGACCAGGCCCAGTCAGCCTTTCCAGTTGTATGAAAGATGGCGACTGTCTTCGAGTCCTTTTCGCTCAGATTCACCTCGAACGAATGCATTGGCGGCATCTGGCCGCTAACGACGATACGCCTGATATCGGCATATGTATCGTTTATCGCTGGCTCCAGTAGCGGGCAGGTATCCATATCGACGACCCTGTGCGACTTCGCGCCGTAAAAACCTGTGCTGCCACCGTGGACCTGAAAGCGCGCCCTTGCCCTGTAATTGAACTGCCTGTCAGAGGCAATTGGCTGATCATAAACAACGCCCTCGATCTTGCCGATCCTCTTCAAGGTCTCCTCGAATATCCTCTGCTTCCATGCGAGCTGGCCTGCATAGGAAATATGCTGCATGTTGCAGCCGCCGCATTCGCCGTAATATGGGCAAACAGGCTCAACGCGCAAGGGCGAGGGCTTCTCTATGCGTTCGATAACGCCCTCGGAAAAGCCCTTCTTCTCGGAGGTTATCTCGATA
>CAZDUP010000022.1:13662-14840 GCA_964508625.1 uncultured Thermodesulfobacteriota bacterium | reverse complement strand
GCCTCATTCCTCGCTCCTCGACGCCTCGCATATGGAGCTTTTTGAGCAGCCTTAACATCAGCGGGTATTTTGCATTAGAGTTATTTATCGCGCGAGCCCGTGCGCCCCGCCTGAGAGTATGTTTATGATGAAAAATGAACCTATAAGGCTCAAAAAGGCGACTGCCGAGAGTATCGCCGCCTTCCTGCCCCTCCAGCCTGCCGTGAGCCTGCCGTGGAGGAGGGCCGCATAGAGGAACCATGTGATGAGCGACCATACCTGCCTGTGCTTCCATTCCCAGTAGCTGCCAATGGCGTACTCAGACCAAATTGCGCCGGTTATGATCGCGGCCGTGAGGAGCGGGAAGCCGTACTGGAGGCACTTGTAGTTGAGTTCGTCGAGTGTCTCGAGCGACGGCAGGACAAAGTACATGCCTTTCAACTTCCTCGATTTAAGGTACCTGTCCTGGATGATGTACATGATGCCGAGAAAGAAGGCCAGGGCAAAGAAAGCGTTGCCCAGAAAGGCGAGTATGACATGGACCGGAAGCCAGTAGCTCTCCAGCACTGGGGAGAGCGGGACTATCTGCTTTGGAAGAAGAGAGGCCGTGATGAGAAGGAGCAGGGCAAATGGGCTTACGAAGGCGCCCAGCACCTTTGGCTTGTATTTTATTAAAAGCAGGAGAAAGAGGGCGACAGTAATCCAGGAAAAAAAGGTAAGGGACTCATGGAAGCTCGTCACGGGGGTGCGTCCCGCGGAGATCCAGCGCGCCGCTATTGTCGCGGTATGAAAGGCAAAGCCCGTGCCAATGGCCGCCTGCGCGATTGTTAAAAGAGAGTCCTTTCTGGCAAAAAGGTATGATGAATACAGAAGTGTGGCCACCAGGTAGACCGCCGTCGTAATATAAAAGAATATTTCGCTCACTTCGCCCTGAAACTACCCTTATTTGATAGGCTGACTTCGCGCCCTTTTGCTTTAATATCGACGCCCAGCTTCGAGAGGCTCACGCCTTCTCCAAGAAGGGCCTTTAGAACGGAATTTATTTCCCTGACCCTTCCGCCCTTTATGAGGCCGGGCAGGGGGGATTTTACCAAATCCTTAATAATCCTCTCTTTTTTATCATGACTGAGGCTGCTTTTCAACAGCTTCTTCCTTGCCGCGCCCAGTATGTCGGCAAAGGCGGAGAACTCTTCTCCGAT
>CAZDUP010000022.1:2273-13652 GCA_964508625.1 uncultured Thermodesulfobacteriota bacterium | reverse complement strand
CACGCCTCGAGCTCTTCCCTCATCACCCTTGCAAGGTACGGGCTCTTTCCCGAGGTGGATATGGCTATGATGAGAGCGCCCCTGTCAACGATTGACGGCACGATGAAGCTGCACCTTTCAGGGTCGTCGACCACGTTTACGAATATTCCGGCTGCAGTGGCCTCCCTGTAGACCCCTTCGTTTACCTTCTTCGAGCCTGTCGCAGCTATCGCAAGCAGATGCCCCTTGACATCCCCCTGTCTGTAATGCCTCTTCCGGACCTTTATGCTCCCGAGCTTTGAGAGCCTTTCAAGGGCTTTCGTAACCCTTGGGCCTATGAGAGTGACCCTTGCGCCCGCGTTCAGTAGCGTAAGGGTCTTTCTCTCGGCTACCTTGCCGCCGCCCACCATCAGGCAGGGCTTTTCTTTGAGATCGAGGAAGACCGGGTAGTAGAGCATCTTTTAGTGGCGGGGAAGTAAAGCGACCGCCGTCAGCCGCTTCCGGGGGATTCTTGCTCCCGTTCGGGGAATCCCCCCTTCCCTATGATAAATTATCTCCTGCGAAGATTAAAAAACAGTAAAAGGATTCTTTAAAAGTTCGTAATCTGGATTAATCGCGAAAAGGCTGAATTTGCCCCCATTTTTACACCAGCTCCCCCAGAAACCACTTCTCGTTACCGTATATATCGGCAAAAACGAGCATTACCTTACCCTTTACAGCGTCCAGAGGGAAGCGAAGCTCAAAGCCCACTTCCTCAAGCTCTTCCCGAGTATGATAGCCGCCGATATTGAATACCTCTCCGTTAAAATCAAAGTCCAGGGCAATGCTGGAGAGGGCGTCAGTGCCTTTTACCGGGCTGCCCGGGCTCGAGAAGCTCTCTATCCTGACCACGCATTCGCCGGAATCGTCATCTATCGAATAGTCACACCTTACCTCAGGCGTCTGGCTTTCATGGCCAGCGCAGCCGCAATCCACCCCAAGCACCTCGAAGGCCGTTGGCCCCTTGCCGTACTTCCTCTTTGGATCATCTGCGTGCTTCGACCCTTTTATCGTAAGTAGCCTCTTCTCAATCGTATGTATTGCCAATGCGCCGGAGTCCACGCCCACCCATCGCCTACCGAGCTTTTCGGCTGCGACGAGCGTCGTGCCTGCCCCTGCAAAGGCGTCGAGTACGATGTCGCCTGGATTCGAGGCTGACCTTATTATGCGCGAAAGGAGGGCTTCTGGCTTCTGCGTCGGGTATCCGGTCTTTTCTGATTCCGAAATGTGCATGGCGTCCGGGATATCGTTCCAGACGTCGCCGACGAGCTTGTCCTCGATGAGATGGTCTCCGTCCTCGCGCAGGAAGTACTTTATCCTTATCCCCCAGTTTCTTGTCTGGTAGACCCTGCCTTCTTTACTGAGGGCCGCTATGCTCTCGTCAGTATAGTCGCCCCGAGGTGAGGTCTTGAACCAGCGTCCCTGGTCGTCCTGCTTGAAGCCGCCACCCTTTTTCGGGACCCGTTTTTCAATATAGAGCTGGTTGAAGACGTGCTTAGCGCCTTTTTTGTACCATAATATGATGTCGTGGTTGCGCGAGAACAGGCCGGATACGGCCTTTGCCCCTCTGCCGCCATAGCTCCATATGACGTCGTTTAAAAAATTCTCCTCGCCGAAGACCTCGTCCATGACCACCTTGATATAGTGGGCCTTCTTCCAGTCGAGGTGGACAAAGATGCTGCCGTCATCGGTAAGGAGCTCGCGAAGGAGTATGAGCCTTGTACGCAGGAACTCCACGAACTCAGCGCCTGTTATCTTGTCCCTGTATGCCTTCTGTTTGTGCTTGCCCTTGAACTCGAGGTTGGTTGCGAACGGAGGGTCTATGTAGACCAGGCGCGCGCCAGACGTGCCGTCAGCGCATCTTATCCTGCCCTTTTTCTTCGCGGCAACGAGGGCCGCGAGTCCGTGGAGGTTGTCGCCTGATATGAGGAGGTTTGCCCAGCCGTCCTTTTTGCCGCAGGTCTTTACGCGCGTGAGCGCACCCTCTGTTGCGAGGACTTTGGATTCAGGCGTCTTGCCCTTGTAGGCGAGCTCGTATTCCCTTTGCGGCAAACTCTCTCCTCCGGCTCTTTTGTGCGGATTATATCAGAGTAACCGCTTATTATTAAAGCCCCATGCGCTTTCCGCTTGATTTTTATCCCCCTGAAATCGGATTATAATCTGTGAATCGAGGCTTACCGGAGGGATAGTCCCCATGAAAGCATACAGGCTTCATATGTTCGTCTGCCTGGGCAAGAGGTGCGCCGCAAAGGGCTCTGAAGAGGTCTACGAAAAGTTGAGGGAGAAGGTAAAGGCGCTGGGCCTTAAGGGAGAGGTAAAGGTTTCGAGGTCAGGCTGCTTCGGCGTATGCAAGGAATCAGAGGTCGAGGGGCAGTATTCACCGGCTGCCGTGGTCTACCCCGAAGGGGTCTGGTACAGGAACCTGAATTTGTCCGACATAGACGAATTGATAGAGAAGCACCTGAAGGGGGGCGAGGCCTTGGAAAGGCTCGTCCACTTCAGGCTCAAGGACTGAAACCTTGACTCTGTCATGGGCATCATAAAAAATGGATTTTAAAAGGCAGGTCTTTAAGATGAGATATTTCGCAAAGGTCACAACTTTCATTATAGCGGTCTTCTTTTTCGCTATCGCGGCAAGCGCAGCCGATACCCCGGCGAAGAAAAAGGTGGCGCTCCTTCCCTGGAATGTAAACGCGGCAGGGGACATGGAGTTCGTAAAGGGCGCGATGTCTGACATGCTCGCCTCGCGCCTCGGCGGCTCGGTCGAGCTCATAAGGCCTGACCTCGTGAGGGCTGCCCTCAACAATAAGCCGGCAACGACCGAGGTTGCGGCCCTTGAGGCAGGCAAGAAGCTTGGCGCAGACTACGTTCTACTCGGAGCCGTGACGATATTAGGCAATGCCGTCAGCATGGACGCGAAGCTGATTGAGACGGCAACAGGTTCGGCTGCCCCGTTCACCGAACAGTCTACAGGCCTCGAATCGGTCATAAAGCTCACTGACAAGGTATCAGCGGGCGTCCTTTCTTTCCTCAGCCCTGTTAAGGCAGCCGCGCCTATCGAGGCGGCAGAGCCGCAGAATGCGATAACCGGCATTACAGGCAAGGCCGCGCCAGTTGCGTCAGTCGCGGAAGAGGCCGCAGATGACGGCTTCATCGTAAAGACAAAGACCGAGCAGGCGAGGCCCGTTGCCTGGAAGAGCCAGAAGATGGACGGCATGTACTCTGCCATGACAGCCGCTGACCTTGACAGGGACGGCAAAAAGGAGCTGGTCGCGGTCTCTGAGCATAAGATAGTCGTGGGCGCGTACAAGGACGGCGGCTTTCACGTGTTGAAGGAGATGGAGGACAAGAAGGGCTCCATCATAACCGTATTCTCGATGGACGCTGACAAGGACGGCGCGGCAGAGGCCTATATATCAAGGCTGGAGGAGAACGAGGCATCGAGCCAGATACTCGAGTTCAAGGACGGGGCCTATAAGTTAACCGCAGCGAAGATTGGCTGGCTTGTGCGTACTGTTCAGGTGGACAAAGCCGAGCCGGTGCTCATCGGACAGCGTTTCAGGAAGATAGACGGCCTATACGGCGATATAAGGGTGCTCTCAAGGGAAGGCGGCAGGCTCGTGGACAAGGGCGCATTCGAGATAGAGCTGCCTGGCAAGGTAGGCCTCTACAGGTTCGAGGCCTTCAACTGGACCGGTTCTGACGGCTTGGACCTGGTAACGCTCGACGAAAGGCAGTACCTCAAGGTCTATACTAAGGATAAGGACAAAAAAGGCTGGTCTTCAGATTACAAGAGCGCGGACTATTACGGCGGCACGCTCAACTTCATCACGAGGAAGGAAGAGCGCCCAGGCGCGCCTGTGCCTGAGCCTATTCCGGTAGAGGGCAGGTTCTTTCACGCTGACAGGGACAAGGACGGCAGGCAAGAGATAATCATTAAAAAGAACACGCCCGGCGGCCTGGGCAGGAGCGCCAAGACCCCGATGTCATTCAAGACCGGAGAGATAATAAGCCTCTCCTGGGACAGGGACGGCGGTACCACTGCCGAGAACTGGCGCACCAAGCCTGTTGAGGGCTATGTGGCTGATTTCGTGGTGGATGACCTTGATGGCGACGGCAAGGACGAGGTCACGATGCTCGTGGTGACCGGCACAGAGAAGGTCTTCGGGGATTTAAAAAGTTATATACTTTCGCATAAGATTTCGCTATAATTACCAGTCTGCAATTTTACCAGCGCAACACTTCTCTCAAACGGCGGCGTAGCTCAGTTGGCAGAGCAGGGGTCTCATAAGCCCCGCGTCGGTGGTTCGACTCCACCCGCCGCCACCAAAATATCTCTCTTTAGAAAAAAATCCGTATTCATAGGCACTTGGCTCCCATTTACGAGCAAGTTCCACACATGCCTTGACATATGTGTTGAAATTGGCTTTAATGCAACACATGAGATATTGTGTGTTAGAAAATAATCAAATAAATAACATATGGATTTCTATTTGTGATGCAAGGAGTGTTCCTGATGTCTGTTTATAAGGCGGGAATTCTAATGCAGCGTGATGACTATAAAAGCTTTTCTCCAAGCACAATTAACGCCCCCTTCAAATGGGCTGATAGAAAGATTAACGTGCTTCTGGAGGAAGCTACCAGGTACCTTGGGGAGTTGAATGCTTATTCGAGGCTCGTTCCTGATGTTGATTTTTTTTTTCACATGCATATCGTCAAGGAAGCCACGACATCCAGCAGGATAGAGGGTACGAGAACCGGCATAGATGAAGCCGTTCTACCCGAAGGTGAAATCGAACCAGAAAGAAAAAACGACTGGGTCGAGGTTCAAAATTATACTAAGGCAATGAACTTCGCCATTGAAGAGCTTAGAAGCCTCCCTCTTTCGATGAGGCTTCTTAAAGACGCTCACAGGATTCTTCTAAGCGGCGTCAGAGGAAATGAAAAACAACCCGGCGAGATAAGGAATTCACAGAACTGGATCGGGGGGTCGAGTTTAAGAGACGCTTTTTTTATTCCGCCGCATCACACAGAGGTGCCGGAACTCCTGAGTGACCTTGAAAGGTTCTGGCACAATGAGAAACTGGATATACCGCATCTCATAAAGAACGCAATAAGTCATTATCAATTTGAAACTATACATCCTTTTCTGGATGGCAACGGCAGAATAGGGAGGCTCCTCATTACCCTTTACCTCGTGGAAAAGGGATTCCTGTTCAAGCCTACCCTCTACCTTTCTGATTTTTTCGAGAGAAACCGTGGATCTTATTACGACGCATTGACAGTGGTAAGGGCGTCCAATGACATGGAGCAATGGATAAGGTTCTTTCTCGTGGGAGTGTCAGAAACGGCGCAAAAAAGCAGGATGACTTTGGAGAAGGTCATTGACTTACGCCATCGTTGCGAGGCCAATATAATGCGCCTTGGCAGGCGCGCAAAGCATGGAGAACGCCTATTGAAGCTACTCTATTCCGAGCCGATCGTTGACGCGCCCACAGTAGGGAAGCGGCTCGGATTGAAGCATCCAGCGCATTACCAGCTTATAAAGGAATTTCAGGACATGGGCATACTCAGGGAAATAACGGGCTTCAAGAGGAACCGGCTTTATGTGTTCTCGGAGTACCTTGATTTGTTTGAAAAATAAAAGAGATGATTGTCGCGGCAGTTCGACTCCACCCGCCGCCACCAAGATTAATCGCTATTTAAAAACAAAAATAAATTGAAGAGGTGGGCGCAACCCACCGTGCTGAACTGTTTTTTGATTAACAATCTACTCTCATTGAATTTAGAGGAAGTATTTTATATTATTGTTTGTATGTCTACACACAAAGATTTTGAAACTCAACTAAATCATTTCGGAAAAGAAGTGGATAATCTTTCTTTTTACGTCTACGCTGAATTTTCCATAAATCATGCAGCTTCAAAGTCTCGTCGCCTGCTGGATCGCCTAAACAAAACGCCCTATTTTTGGAAGACGGTTCAAGCTTCATTCCAAACAGCGACTTATATCACTTTGGGAAGAATCTTCGATCAACATAAGGACTCTCTTTATACAATCGATAAACTGTTCAGTTCAGCAGAATCCAATATTACATTGTTTCAGCGTGATGCGTTGTCTGAAAGAAAGCGTCGTATTAGCATATTTTTAGACAATCCTTCACGGCTTGAGAAATATCTTGCCGAAGCGTATTATCCAAATCAAAAAGATTTTGATAAATTAAAAAAGAAGGTTCTAAAATACCGCGCATTGTATGGTAAAGCCTTCAAGCCAGCGCGGAACAAATACATAGCACATCGTGAGAAACAAGGTCTAACAGAAGTGTCAGCACTATTTGGGTGTGGAAAGGTTAAAGAGCTTTGGCAACTAACATTGTTCTTGTACCAGCTTTATCAAATTTTATTAAAACTCTTTTTAGACGGTCAAAAACCGCAATTTCGCCCTCTGCGGTATTCAATCAATTCAATCTACCCAGACGCAAACTCTTTCACAAATTCCGCACACGAATTGATTGTATATGAGACGAAAAAACTTATGAACTTTCTCGAGAATGCTACACTTGAGAATGCGATTAAGAAACGGGTTTGAAAGACTGTCCTGAGGGTTTATTTAGGGGTGTGGAGCCTTTTTTGACCTTTGGGGGCCAGCTTTGACCTGCTTTAGCTACAAACTAAAACCGGGCTAAAAGCCTAAACAGACAATTATCCCCGATTTTTTTGCTTTTACGCTGGGGTTACACAAAACGCCACAAATAAGCCCCGCGTCCGTGGTTCGACTCCACCAAAAAAAAGCCACCTATTGATTTTTCGAAGATGTCAGGTTTAACAACCCCCTTTGACAAACCCCCATTCTGTGTTTTCCTTAAAAGATGTGCCTAATCCGTTTGCGCGCAAGCTGGTTTTTATTCGAGGAGGCTTGATGGGAAAACGGATCATGCTCTTCCTCTCCATGTCCCTGCTGACCCCGGCATGCTCCCAGGCAGAACCGTTTGTCAAGGCGTACGCCGGGATCGTATCCCCGTTGACTTCGGAGGCGTTCAGCGAGTCACTGTCCGGCAGCGGTGTGGGCGACCTCGAATTCGGCAGCGGGCTCACGGCAGGCTTGAAGCTGGGGAGCTGGCTCGACAGGGCGCCGTATCTCGGCTATGAGCTTGACCTGAACGGCCATTCTGCGGACCTCGAGGACCTCACGGTTAAAAGCAGCTCAGAGAGGATCAAGACGACAGGTGAGCACACGGTCTTTTCCGCGACCTTGAACCTCATCCTGCGCAGGCCTTTCGGCAGGGTCAGGCCTTACATCGGCGCGGGCGCCGGTTTTTTCTACGCAGAGCTTGAAGACGCATCCTTCTCGCCGCCCTTTCTTGGCATCGCCCCTGAACTGCCGGACAAGAACGACGAGGCCTTCAGCTGGCAGCTCCTCGGAGGGGTCGAGTTCGACATCGGCAGCCGCCTTGCCTTCTTCGCCGAATACAAGTACTCGCGCGCTGACCTCGAATTCGGCGAGACCGAGTTCGAGATAGACTATCAGGCCAACCAGTTCTACGGCGGCATAACGTTCATGTACTGAGCCGCCGGTCTTTATTTGTGGCGCGTGCCTCGAAAGCGTGCTAACGTGGGCTGCCTGGCCGTCCAGAGTAGCCTTAAATACGTGGCTTGACTGTACTTTGACCAGTGGTTAGAGTCAGAGTATGGCACATGGGGCTTTAAGGGGTAGCGCATGATGAAGGCCGCGCTACAGGGGCTTGGCGCGGCTCCTTTGCAAATAAAGCTTGGGAGGATGTGATGGAAAACGCAAAACATGGCGACATCGTAAAGGTCCATTATACTGGCACGCTCGATGACGGGAGCAGGTTCGATACCTCCGAAGGCAGGGAACCCCTCCAGTTCGTCATCGGAGAAGGCATGCTCATCCCGGCTTTTGAGCAGGCCGTAGTCGGCATGAACCCCGGCGACTCGAAGAGCCTGCACATACCGGCTGAGGACGCCTATGGGCCGTACTTTGACGAGCTCATACTCGAGGTGGACAGGGGCCAGATACCCCCGTATATCGACCCTGAAGAGGGGATGCAGCTGCAGATAACCCAGGACGACGGCAGCTCGACCATAGTCAAGGTCGTAAAGCTCACGGGTGAAAAGATATACCTGGACGCGAACCATCCGCTCGCGGGCAAGGACCTGAACTTTGATCTCAAGCTGGTGGATATAGTCCGCCACTGAATCTGCAAAAAAAGCGGATATTCGATTCAATGAGGCCGGGATTTCCCGGCCTCATTGCTTTTCATCTGATTCCGAGCTTCTCCTTCATCCTCTCCGTTATCGGCTGCTTCAGGTCCATATAGCCCTGCCACGGGTTTCCTGCCTCTTTAATCCTCTGCCTGATGTTCTTTAATGTGAAAGAGTCAGGGCGCACCTCCATGAGCTCTTCCCACCCGAGGGGCACCGCTATCGGCGCGCCCTTTCTGGCCCTGGTGGAGTAGACCTCTATTGCCGTTGCGCCACGGATGTTCCTCATGTAATCCACGAATATCTTCCCTATGCGCCGCGACTTGGTCATCATGGAGGTGAACCTGTCAGGCAGGCCCCTGGCTATGAGCTCGGCCACCGCCTTTGTGAACGCCTTGACCTCATCCCAGTCCCTTATTGGCTCGATGGGGACTACCACGTGCAGGCCTTTGCCTCCCGTGGATTTAACAAAACTCTTGAGCCCCACTTCATCGAGAAGCGCCTTCAGGAGATAGACCGACTCGACCAGCCTCTCCCATTCGACCTTTGCGTCAGGGTCTATGTCGAATACTATCCTGTCCGGGTATTCGAGTTTTATGCTCCTGCTGCCCCAGGTATGTATCTCCAAGACCCCGAGCTGGACGAGCGCAACCAGGGCCTCTGGCTTGTCGGCCGTGAGATATACGGCCTTTGAGCCGTCGTTCTCCACGAGATCTATCCTTTGTATCTCTTCCGGCATGCCCTCCGCAGCGTGCTTCTGGAAGAAGCATTCCTTATCGTGACCTTCAGGGCAGCGTACGAGCGTAAGCGGCCTGCCGACAAGGTGCGGGAGCATGAGCGGGGCCGCTGCCTCGTAATAGTCTATGAGGTCTGCCTTTGTGTAGCCCCCATCCGGGTAGAGGACGCGCGCAGGGTTTGTAACGCGCACTTTTTTCATGATCCGAGCCGTTCCCTGCTCTCTATCCTCTGTCAGGGCTTCAGGCATGGATATCGTCTCGTCAGCAGGGCCTACAGCCTCCATGAGCCTCATGGGGTCTTCATGGACAACCTCGCTTGCGGGCTTGTCTTCCCTCAAGCCCTGAAAAGACGGGTGGCGGAGCACGCCCTCCCTTGTCCACTGGGTGAATGCGACCTCAGCCACGAGCTCTGGCCTTACCCAGTGCACTCCCTTTGCCTCCGGGCCAACAGGCGGGTTGTGAAAAAGCGTCCGTGGTTCCTCCATATCTTTGAGCCTCTCAAATAGTTCTCTTATAAGACGCTCATTGAAGCCAGTGCCAACCCGGCCGCTGAATATGAACCTTCTATCGCTGTCAAATACCCCTATGAGGAGCGCGCCGAAACCATGCCTGCCTTCTCCCGGTTCAGTATATCCTCCTATGACGAACTCCTGGCGCTCAATGCACTTCACCTTGACCCATGACCTGGTCCTGCCCTGGATATAGGGCGCGTCCTTTTTCTTCGAGATTGTCCCTTCTATCTCCCATGCGCAGGCATTGTCAAAGAACTCCGCACCCCTGCCCTCCATATGCTGGCTGAATCGCAGTAGCTTCTTATCCGCCTTCTCAGAGCTAAGGAGCGCTGAGGCGAGGAGCTTCCTGTCCGATAATGGCACTGCCTCGAGAGAGTAGCCGTTGTAGTAGACTATGTCGAATATCATGTATACAAGCCCAGTGTCAGAGCCTGCGGAGAGCGCGGCCTGTAGCCCTTCAAAGCTCGTTGTGCCGTCCTCTTTGGGAGACACTATTTCGCCATCGAGCCATGCGTCTTTTAGAGGAAGCCTTGAGAGGGCGCGCGCTATTGAGGGGAACTTCGCTGTCCAGTCATTGCCGTTCCGGGTGATGAGCCTTACGCCTCCGAGGCTTATCCCGGCCGCTATCCTGTAGCCGTCGTACTTGATCTCATGGAGCCATTCGTCTCCGGCCGGGGGCGCGTCCACGGGTGTTGCGAGCTGCGGCCTTATCTTCGCCGGCATCTCTTTTTTCCGGGCGACAGCGCCCGAGGGCAGCACAGGCGCCGCGTCTTTTGTTACGCTCCAGATACCGCCTGGAAGTTCGGCTATCTCTTCTATGCTCCTGTTGCTCGCAACGGACAACGGCATCTCTGACACTATGTCTCTTTTCTCAGATGCGGCGCTGTCCTTTTCCTTTATGAGGAGCCATTCTTCCTTGTCCTTGCCGTCTTCGTTCCGGCCCTCCTTGAGCCTCACGAGCGCCCACCTGCCCCCGAGCTTTCTTCCGCTCAGTATGAACTTGAGGCTCCCCTTTCTCATGCCCTCGTCAGGGTCCTCCTCAGGTATCCAGAAGCCCCTGTCCCAGATGAGCACCGGGCCGCCGCCGTACTCTCCCCTCGGGATGATTCCCTCGAAGCCCGCGTATTCCACCGGATGGTCTTCGACGTGTACTGCAAGGCGTTTGTCAGACGGGTTGATAGACGGCCCCTTTGGCACGGCCCAGCTTTTGAGCGTGCCGTGGAGCTCGAGGCGGAAATCATAATGGAGGGCGCGGCTTGAGTGCTTCTGTATGACGAATATCCCTGCTCCGTCGCCGATAGCCTCTCCCCGGGGCTCTCCTGTGCGGGAGAAGTCTCTTTTCTGCCGGTACTCGCTCAGGTCATCGTGTTCCATTGGCATCGGACGATATACCTCAGCCGCCGGAGGCCTTCTTCGCTGCCCTTGCCCTGGCAGCCTCTGTCTCCTCCAGGCTCTTCTTGAGAAGCGACATCAGGTCTATTACCTCTGCCGCAGGCGCCGGGCCAGCAGAAGGGGCCTCTTCGATGCGCGCGGTCTCTCCTGCCGCTATCTTGTTTTTTATATATGAGAGCAGCTCGTCCTTGTATGTGTCATGGTACTTGCCTGGCTGCCACTCGCTCTCCATCGAACCGACGAGCCGCTCGGCCATATCGAGCTCCTTCGCGCTAACGCCCAGTTTTTTGAGGTCCTCCTCAGGCACCTCTACCTCGGATGCGTCCTTGAGCTCGTCTGCATAGCGGATGAGCTCCAGGACGAGCACCTTTCCGTAGGGGACAACTGCCCCGAGGTACTCCTTTGAATGTATGACGACCTTTGCAACGCCTGCCTTGCCGGTTTTTTTAAGGGCCTCCCTCAAAAGGGCGTAGCCCTTCTCGCCCCTGCCTACAGGCGCG
>CAZDUP010000022.1:0-2263 GCA_964508625.1 uncultured Thermodesulfobacteriota bacterium | reverse complement strand
GGCTTCTGGAAGAATATCGGGTGGATCTCCTTCGCATCAACGAAGTCCATTATCTCGACTGTCTGTGTTGCCTTTGCGTTCGCTTTCGAAAGGTCCTCTTCCGTGAGCACGACGTACTGGCCGTCCTCGAACTCGTATCCGCGGACCATATCCCCTGAGATCTCCTTGCCTGTGCGCTTGTTGTATTTTTTGTAGCCCACGGGCGCGAGGTCCTCCTTGTCAAGGAGATGGAGGTCTATCTTCTTCTCCTTGCCCTCTGCGGTAAAGAGGCCTACGGGGATGTTGACGAGCCCGAAACTGATAGATCCTTTCCATATTGGACGTGGCATGGAGTTACCTCGTTTTTCCGGCTGAGAAGGGGAGAGGGGCGGTCTAATTAAAGTATCACTGTAAACGCCGGAAGCGTCAAGTCAGGGGAAAGTGCAGTAAAATCGGGGTTATATCTCCACGATATCGCCGTTTTTCGGCCTCCGCGTGGTGAAATGTGGGTGCCGCTCCTTTATAAGCTCAGAGAATGACTCGGCAGCGTCGTCCTCGCCGTGGACGATGAATATAGTCGGAGAGTTGTCGAACTCGGAGAGCCATTCCATGAGCCCCTCCCTTCCGGCGTGCGCGGAGAAGCCGTTTATCGTGTGTATCGCTGCCCTTACCACGACCTCTTCGCCCAGGACAGTCACTGCCTTTGCGCCGTCCACTATCTTTCTGCCGAGGGTGCCCTTAGCCTGGTAGCCGACGAATATGATGCTGCACTCAGAGCGCCAGAGGTTGTGCTTGAGGTGATGCTTTATCCTTCCGCCCTCGCACATGCCGCTCCCGGCTATGATGATGTTGCCGGATTTCAATCTGTTGAGTTTCATCGACTCTTCGGTGGTCCTCACGAAATGGAGCCTTATGGAAGAGTCGGACTGCCTGGTGGTGAAGAACCTCCGCGCCTCGTCGTCAAAGCATTCGGGGTGGGCGACGTAGACGCGCGTCACCTCTTCGGCCAAAGGGCTGTCAAGGTAGACGTCTATCCTGTATAGCCTCTCCTGCCTGACGAGGTTGTTGAGGATGTAGAGCAGGTCTTGCGCCCTGCCAACCGCAAAGGAAGGTATGTAGACGTTGCCGCCCCGCCTGAACGTGGTCTTTATGGCGGCGACCAGTTCGTTTATCGATTCGTTCAGCGGCTTGTGCGACCTGTTGCCGTATGTCGATTCCATCACGATGTAATCGGCGAGGTCCGGCGCCGAAGGGTCCTTTATTATCGGGTTGCCTTTTTTGCCGATATCTCCGGAGAAGACGATCTTCTTCTCAACGCTGCTGTCCTGGTACCATAACTCGAGGCTCGCGGAGCCCAATATGTGGCCAGCGTCCAGGAACCTGAACTTCACGCCGCCGCCGAGGTGGTATATATGGCCGTAGTCTTTGACCTCGAAGAGCGGGAGGACCTTCTCCACGTCCTCAGTGGTATAGAGCGGTTCAACCGGCTCCCTGCCGGTGCGCATGGCCCTCTTCGTGACCCAGGAGCTGTCGCTCTCCTGTATGCTCGCCGAGTCGTAGAGCATGGGCTCGAGGAGGTCGCGCGTGGCAGCCGTCGAGATTATTTTTCCTGAGAAGCCTTCGCGCACGGCCTTTGGGAGAAGGCCCGAGTGGTCGATGTGCGAGTGGGTCACGAATATGAAATCAAGGGAAGACGGGTCGAACGGGAAGGGCTTGCGGTTGAGCTCGTCCGAGCCGAGGCCCTGGTGCATGCCGCATTCCACGAGGAACTTGAATTTTCCGACCTCGATAAAGTAGCAGGAGCCGGTCACGGTGCTGGCCCCGCCGACAAACATGAGCTTCATCCGAACCTCCTGGAAAAACTGACGGGAGTATATCATTTCAAGGCCTGTCATTGGAGCAGAAATCAGGGGCGGAAATCACTGGGCAGCCATGCGTGAAGGAGCAAGGGGTTGACTCCGCGGCGAAAAGCTGTCCTAATTTAGACAGGAAGCATGGATTTATTGAGAAAAGGCTGGCTTTTAACGGACCATTGTAAAGAGAGGAAGGGCTGAGATGCAGATGGAGAAGGTGAGGGAGAGGGCAAAGAAGCTGGGGTTGAAATCAGGGCGTATGAAGAAAGAGGACCTCATAAGGGCCATACAGGAGGCCGAAGGCAACTTCCCGTGCTTTGGCTCGGCAGATGAATTCTGCGACCAGTCCGCGTGCTGCTGGCGTACGGATTGCCTCAAGGAGTGACAGTGTAAAACCCGGCCATGCCGGGAGCAAAAACGGCAAAGGAGGT
>CAZDUP010000021.1:0-15255 GCA_964508625.1 uncultured Thermodesulfobacteriota bacterium | reverse complement strand
AGTCCATAGGCGCTGCCTACAAAGGCAGGAGGGCGGGCGCGATTGGCGACATGGGCTGCCTTTCCTTTTATCCCACTAAAAACCTCGGCTGCTTCGGCGACGGCGGCATGGTCACGACAAACGACCCAAAGCTCGCGGAAAGATTGAAGATGCTCCGCGTCCACGGCAGCAGGGTCAGGTACTACCACGACGAGGTAGGCGTAAACAGCCGCCTTGACGAGTTGCAGGCAGCGGTTCTTCGGGTAAAATTGAAGTACCTCGACACCTGGGCAGCAGGAAGGCAGAGGAATGCGAAGAGGTATGATACGCTCTTTGGCATGGCCGCGATAAAGGGTGTTTTGAGCATACCGTTCATACCGGCTGAGAACGTATCGGTCTACAACCAGTACGTCATCAGGGTAAAGGAGAGGGACGCTCTGAGGGCGCACCTCGCCGCGGCAGGTATCGGCTCAGAGGTCTACTACCCGCTGCCGCTCCATATGCAGAAGTGCTTCAAGGGGCTCGGCTACAGGAAGGGCTCGTTCCCGGTTTCAGAGGCTGCGGCAAAGGAAGTGCTCGCGCTTCCCATTTACCCTGAGCTCAGGCCAGCTGAGCAGAAGTACGTGGTCGAAACAATAGCCGGTTTCTACGCCAGGCCCTGAGAGGCACAGGAGGGAGCCCTTGAAAAGGATACTCGTTACAGGCGGAGCCGGTTTCATAGGCTCGCATCTATGCGAAAGGCTCCTCAAGGACGGACACGAGGTCATCTGCCTCGATAACTTCTTCACCGGACGGAAGGAGAACATCGCCCATCTCCTTGAGAACCCGAGCTTCGAGATAATAAGGCACGACGTAATCGAGCCGGTCCTTTTAGAGGTCGATCAGATATACAACCTTGCCTGCCCGGCATCCCCGGTGCATTACCAGTACAACCCTGTCAAGACCATCAAGACCAACATAATGGGCACCCTGAACATGCTCGGCCTAGCAAAGAGGGTGAGGGCGCGGATACTCCAGGCCTCCACCTCAGAGGTCTATGGCGACCCCAAGGTCCACCCGCAGACCGAGAGCTACTGGGGCAACGCAAACCCCATTGGCCTGCGTGCCTGCTACGATGAGGGCAAGCGGTGCGCCGAGTCGCTCATGTTCGCCTACCACAGGCAGAACGGGGTCGATATCAGGGTAGTGAGGATATTCAACACCTACGGCCCACGCATGCTCGAGAACGACGGCAGGGTGGTGAGCAATTTCATAGTGCAGGCCTTGCGAGGCCAGGACATAACCGTTTACGGAGAAGGCTCGCAGACGCGTTCGTTCTGCTATATAGACGACATGGTGGACGGCTTCATAAAGATGATGAACCACGGCGAGCTCGTCGGTCCCGTGAACCTCGGCAACCCCGGCGAGTTCACGGTCCTGGAGCTTGCCAACATGGTCAAGAGGCTCACCTCAAGCAGCTCGAAGATAATCTACAAGCCCCTTCCGCAGGACGACCCTGTGCAGAGGCGCCCGGATATCTCGCTCGCCAGGGAAGCGCTCGGCTGGAGGCCGCTCGTGGGCCTGGAAGACGGGCTGCTGCGCTCAATTGAGTATTTCAGCTCGAGGATAAACAAATCCGCGACAGGCCTGCCGGCGATGTAAAAGCATCATCGCATTCTTACGCATGCGCACCGGACATCATCAAGCCTCATCCATCCCGACCAATCTGAATAACCTCTAACAGACTTGTAGGACTCTGACAGAGCATCTGCCGTTGCCAGGAAAGGCGGTGGTATTCTTGCGGAGACCCACTCGATCGGTATTCGTCTTCAGCGGCAGCTCCGACGGCAAGACCCTCTTCATGGACAGGGTGAGCGTGGAGAAAAAGTCCTTTACAGACCTTCTGGAGAGCGGGCTCAGGAGCTATGAATTCACCCCGCGCAGTCCCGGAAACAGCGTTCCGGTCCGGGCAATCATCATCAACGGCAAGAGATACTGCCTCTGATTCCTTCGTCCCCCTCTTTTTGAAAAAGAGGGAAGAAAATCTGTCATTCCGAGCGTAGCGACAATTTTTGCAGGATAGCAAAAATTGAATGCTGCGCGAAAGCGCGGCAGCCCGAAGGGTCGAGCCCCATGGATGGGCGATATAAGAATCTCTTGGGAACGAGTTGCCCGGAGATTCTTCGTCGCCTCCGGCTCCTCAGAATGACATCCTTTACCCTATTAGCTGAGGGGCAGGGGCGATTGGTAAGCCCCCCGTTGAAAAGCGCCTTTGGCGCTTGCCGCCCGCTTGACAGAATGCGTACGGGTGCTACACTTTACATCAGTTGACCGCTTTGCTGCTCCATTCACCACGAGATCGGTATTCCAATGACCGGCAAGAAGAACATCATCTTCGGAGTCGTCTACCTCTTTATCGCAATGGGCCTGAACGCCCTGGTTGACCGGGGCAGTACATCGCAGGAGGCCCTTTCCCAGGCCTTTCTGCACGCCAACCTCGACGCCGGGCTGAATATCGTCATCGGCTTTATCATCCTCAGGCTGCCCTTTGTCGGCTGGCTCTCCAAGACCATATCGCTACTCATGATATCCGGCGCGCTCCTCCATTCAGGCACGCTCTATCTCTCTGGCTTCGGCATCGCATCCGCCGCTTTGATAATGCCGCTTGGCGCAATCATCCTCGCGGGCGTGATGCTCTTTACCGGGATAGGGGCGCTCTCTCTGAAGGTCACCAGGTAGATGGCGCGCTTTCGCCAGGTCGCGGTCTGGCCAGGCTCGCTCCGCATAGTCCACTGGGTCAACGCCTTTGCCGTCCTCATACAGATTCCGCTGGGCCTGTTTATCCTGTCCGGCGGATACCTGGACCTCACTGAAAAGGCTGAGGAGGCGCTGATGAATGTCCACGGCGCCGTGGGCATCGTCTTTTCAGCAGGGGTCGCGGCCCGCATAGCCCTCCTATTCATCGGACCTCCGGCAGCTCGCTGGGGTGATGTGGTCCCGCACACGAAAGAGCAGTTCGCCCTTTTCTGGGCAACGATAAGATACTATCTGTCGGGCTTCAGGGGCAGGGCCCCCTTGTACCTCAGCCACAACCCGCTTGCAGGCCTCTTTGACCTCGTCCTCTTCACAGCCTTTTTCACCCAGGCAGCCACCGGCCTCAACATGTTCTTCTTTCACGGAGAGGAGCACGAACATGCCAATGGGGCGGAGCATGCGCATGGGGCTGCCCTCTGGCCGCCTGAGTGGTTCGAGTCAGTGCACGTGGCCGGCGCCATCATTATCGTGCTTTTCGTCATAGCCCACTTCGCCGCATTGGGCGCCCACGACCTTGCCGAAAGAAGGGGTCTTCTGTCGAGCATGGTAAGCGGAAAGAAGTTCTACTCAGAGGATGAGCTTGAAGAGCTTGTTGGGCAGATGTCATCAAAGGGGCTCAAGGCCGAAGATGACAGGCCAGTATAAGTCACATGAGCTTTTTGTTATAACCTATTGAAATATCAAGATTATCATTTGGGTGGGCGCGCATGGATAATAGTTTACTGTTTTCCTCAACTTTTCTTGACTTTATCTCTCTGCCATGTGAAAATCCCATTAACGACAAAAAGGGGCCGTCAGGCCCATACCACTTAAGGAGGATTGTCATGGCAACCACGCTCGACCCCATTGCAGAGTTCAGGGAAGACCACCGCAAGGTGCGCGACGGCATACTCTCGATTGCGGAGGCATTGACCAAAAAGGACATAACAAAGGCGCGCGAGATACTCGGCGTGTTGAACGAGCTTACCGGCCCGCACTTCAGGTACGAGGAGGAGAACCTCTACCCGGCCCTGAGGAAGTACCTCGGCGAGTACGTAGACCAGCTCTACAAGGAGCACGACAACGTCATCGAGACCGCGAAGGTATGCGCCTCGCTCCTCGCAAAGGACTCGCTCACGGACAAGGAATCGCAGGACGCGACAAACGCGGCCATGCAGATGCTCATACACGTCTCGAACTGCGACGGACTCGCCATCCTCTCCGAGAGGTTCACCCCCAAGGAGATGGACGCGCTCTCATCGAGCTTCGCGACTTCGAGGAAGGCCGGCGTGCCGCTCCTCTCGTGGGCCGATACCATAAGGAAGAACAAGTAAGATGGCCGAGACGCGTCCCTACAGATTCTGCATCTTCATGCACTCTGGTTCATACGACCGGGTCTTCCAGGCCATGTCGATAACCAACGTCGTGCTGGCCACGGGCGGAGAGGTCCACCTATTCTTCAGCTACGGCGCGCTGAAGCGCCTTGTCAAGGGGCACACCGACGACGCCGTTATCGAGGGCGAGCCGCCCTTCTTCAGGGAAGATATAGAGAAGAACCTGAAGCGCGGCACCCTCGACCCCATAAGCGAGATGATATCCACGGCAAAGCGCTTCGGCAGGCTCAGTATCTACGCCTGCACCGGCTCTATGGCCACGCTCAACGTGGCCCGCGACGAGCTTATCGATGAGGTGGACAAGAGCATGGGCCTTGTAGGCTTTCTCCAGCTCGTGAAGGATGCGGACAAGGTGCTCTATATCTGACCATCTCATGCCACGAAAAAAGGCCCTCGAAAGAGGGCCTTTTTTGTTGTGCTAAACTTGAGTCATAAGGGGGCCTTTATGATCAAGACCAAGTCAGTGTACGACAAGCCGGAGGACTCGGATGGCGTGCGCGTGCTCGTGACGCGTTACTGGCCGAGGGGCGTAAAAAAAGAGAAGGCCGCGTTCTGGATAAGGGAGCTCGGCCCATCGCCTGACCTGATTAAGGACTGGAAGGCAGGGAGCATAAGCTGGGAGCAGTTCAGGAAGAGGTACGAGGCCGAGTGGAGGGAAGAAGACAAGGACAGGTTGCTTCTTGAGCTTAAAGCCATAATCAGACAGGCCGGTAAGAGGAATGTCACGCTCATGTGCACGTGCAGGGAAGAGGCCCATTGCCACAGGGTCATTTTGAAGGATAAGCTGAAAAAGAAATGAAAAGGCCCCGCATTACCCCCCGCCCCGCTCCAACTCCATTGAAATCCGGCCTGACTTAATTTATCATGATTGAGCAGCTATCCGGAATAAAGACGGGGACTTCCAGCATGAACAGGCCATCGCGCCAATCCTTCATATCAGCGGCCGTGCCGCTTTTGTTTTTTATCCTGCTCTCGGGCTGCGCCGCGCCTTACACGGCAGCCCTCCAGAAGCTCCAGGACAAGGACCCGTGCTGCGAGTCCATAGCCGAGCTCGGCTTCGAAAAGCTCCGTCTCGGACAGTCCCTGGGCGTCGAGATGGGCGGGCCTTCAAAGGCCTTCAACTTCGAGAGTGGAAAGAGCTTTTTCGCCTCCTACGAGCTCCCGTATTACGAGGACAGCTACAGCATCGTCGTGAGGAGCTTCATGATAGGCGACCAGATTGACAAGGCATACATCTTCTTTCCGCACATGGTCACCCTCGACGAGGAGTTCAACGTCGTGAGAGAGATAGGAAAGGAGAGCTTCAGGTTCAACAAGACGTTCATGGGCGAGAGCTGGGGCCTGCCGTACAAATTGGAGGCCAGGATTGAGTTCGACAGGGACAGGGCCGAGAAGTATCTCATAATCATGACGACTGAGGAGATGCTTCTAATGAAGTCCTCCATAGAGACCATGAAGCTCGTCCCGCTCGTGATGCCCGGGCTCGTCACAGCCATGCCCCTTGGAAGAAAGGACGCCGTTGTCCCGCACGCGCCAGTGGGCAGGCTCCGTGTGACCGTCACGAGCAGCTCGGCCCCCAGGCGAAGCCCTCAGTAGACGATGTCAATCAGAGTTAGTGCCATAGCAGCATTTCTGTGCGCCGCAGTCGCCTTAATCGTCTTCATCCCGACCCTGGGCAACTCGTTCGTCAACTGGGACGACCCCATATTCATAGCGTACCCGCAGATACAATCGATGGACCTCTGGTGGATGCTCAAGTCCACCCACTCCGCCAACTGGGTGCCGCTCTCGCTCATCTCCCATGCCATTGACTTGCAGCTCTGGGGGGCCGATCCCTGGGGCCATCACCTGACTAGCATGGTATTTCACGCAGCTGATACTGCGCTCGTCTTCATCCTCTCGATGATGCTCTTTTCGGCTCTTCCCTCTGTCGGCTCAGGCAGGAATGCCGTAATAGGCGCCGCCTTTGCCGCGCTCCTCTTCGCGCTCCATCCAATACACGTCGAGTCTGTATCCTGGGTGGCCGAGAGGAGGGACGTGCTTTGCGCCTTCTTCATGCTCCTTAGCGTCCTCTTTTATCTCAGGTACGCGGAGCTCGGGGGCAGGGCGATGTACGTCCTGGCCCTCGCCATGTTCGGGGCAGGCCTCATGAGCAAGCCTATGGCCGTAACGCTCCCGGCGGTGCTCCTCATCCTCGACTACTATCCCCTGAAAAGGCTCACGCCCGGCGCATTCTTCAGGGTACTGCTGGAAAAGGCGCCGTTCGTTATCCTGAGCGTGCTCGCGAGTTCGGTAGCCGTGCTTACGCAATGGAGGAGCGATGCCATCTCCTCGCTTTCAGATTACGCCCTCTTTTTCAGGGTCCTTATGTCAGTGAGGGCGCTTGGGTTCTATCTCTATAAGACATCCGTGCCCCTGAGCTTCATGCCGTATTATGACCGGCCTCCGGTTGACTTCCTTTATCCGCAGTTCTTCATGGCCGCCTTTGCAATGGCTGCAATAACTGTCCTTGCCGTACTATACTGGCGCCGCACCGGCTCCGCGGCATTTGTGGCGGCGTTGGCGTTCTTCGTAGTCACGCTCCTTCCGGTCATAGGGATAATCCAGATAGGGTCTCAGGCCGCTGCCGACAGGTACATGTACATACCATCTATCGGGATATTCGTGCTCATGGGCGGCATCATTGCCTCCATGCTTCAAAGAAAAGGCCCCATCGCCAGATACGGACTACCCGCTTTGATGGCCATAGCACTCGTCTTCCTTTCTGTCCAGACAATACGCCAGCAGAGGGTCTGGAAGGACTCCTTCACCCTCTGGACGCACCAGATAGAGCTCGATACCCACGGCCGGTTCTCAAGGTTCGTGGCGCACTCGCAAAGGGGGGTAATGTACCTCAAGGACAGGGAGTACGGAAAGGCAATAGCCGACTACAGCGCGGCAATAGAGCTCAACCCGCGCTTCGGCAAGGCATATCTGCAAAGGGGCAGGGCATATATGGCAGTGGCCCGTTACAGAGAGGCGCTTTTGGATTTCAAGGCAGCGGCAGCGCTCATGCCTGAGAGCGCTGATATCACCGCTGACATGGACGCGGCCTATGAAAAGTCGAAAGAAAAGGGGGATTCAGTCAGGTCGCTCGGAAGCGGCGAGGTCCTGTTCGGTCCTTGAAGATAAAAAGGCCGGGTACATGAAGTACGCGGCCCTTGTTATTCCCTGACTGAGATAAGGTGGATTCTATTTTTTACTTTGCCCTTTAAGCGGCCTTCTTGCCGGTCTCTTCGAGCTCGACCTTTACCTTCCTCGGAAGGGCCTCGGCCTTTGCGGGCATCGTGATCTCGACTACTCCGTTCCTGTAGCTCGCATGGATCTTGGCTGTGTCCACGCCCTCGGGCAGTGTAAGCGTCCTCTCGAACGTCCCTATCGATGTCTCGTGATATAGATAACCCTCTTTTTTCTCTTCGACGTCGGATTTCCTCTCGCCCTTTATCGTGAGCAGGTTGCCTGTAACGGAGATATCGACGTTCTTGGGGTCTACGCCCGGTATATCGGCGCGAATCACCAGCTGGTTCTCCTTCATGAAAGTGTCTACCACTCGCCCCTCATCTCCCTCCTGAAAAGGCCGGTAGGCAACAGTCCGAATACCCTCCTGAACATATCGTCCATATCTTTCTGCACTGATGTCAGCTCCCTCAGGGGCTCCCATTTTCTCAGGTCTGCCATAAGCTCACCTCCTGGACCTTGTCCACCTTATCTCCCTTGTCTCTAACCTAAATATAGTCCCATCAAGGAAAAGTGTCAAGTCCGGGGTTACTGAAAAAACTCAGGGAAATCAGATGGTTGTCTTGGCAGGTTTGCCTGCGCCTTTGGCAGCGGGTGTTTTTTTGCCTCTTGAAGCGGATGAGAATGAGACCCTGTTCTTGCCTGCCAATTTCGAGGCGTACATCGCGTCATCGGCCTCTTTGATGAGGGAGTCCCTTGTCTCGCCAAGGCCAACAGCGCCCCTTTTCGAAGAGAGCGCCGCAACACCCATTGAGGCCGTAATAATGCCCCGTATCCTCAAGGCCTTTTCCCCGCCCGGGTGCCTCTTTTTAAGAAAGACGAAGCCCTCTATCGTCTTCCTCAGGTCCTCCGCTATACGCAAGGCCTCGTCGGGGCAGGTACCGGGGAGTATTATGACGAACTCATCGCCGCCGTACCTCGCTGCAGTTGCCCCTGTGCCCTGCAGCCTGGCCGAGAGGATGGGCCCGAGCTCCGCGAGCACCCTGCTGCCGGCGAGGTGGCCGCATGTGTCGTTCACTTCCTTGAACCTGTCAAGGTCGAGGAAGATGAGGCAGAGGTCTTTTTTCGCCCGCTGGGCATCCTGGACTTCAGTGGTGAGCCTGTCGTAGAAGTACCTGTCGTTGTAGAGGCCAGTGAGGTTGTCCCTGATGGAGAGCTCGCCGAACTTCTTGGCGTCTAGCGAGTTCTGTATGAGCGTGGAGGTATATTCGGCGAATATCCGCAGCAGCGTGAGGTCGTTCCTGCCGTAATCCACGCCGTTCAATCTGTTGATGAGCTCGATGACGCCCACGGTCGCGCCCCTTATTACGATGGGCGCGCAGATTATGGACTTTGTGTGGAACTTGGTCTTCTGGTCTATCTTGGAGTAGAAGTTGCGGTCGTATTTCACCTTGCGGCTTATGTAGGGCTTGCCGGTGGTATAGGTGTTTCCCGCTATGCCTATGTTGGCGGGGATAGTGGTGCAGGTGAGGGCGGCAGAGCCCTTGCCGAAGCACGCCACGAAATAGAGGTTGCCGACCTTCTGGCTTTCCGGATTGAGCGTCGGGTCGTCGAGGAGAATAGAGCCCGATTCCGAGGGCACGAACCTGTTCGCCCACCGGAGGATCTCGCCGAGCATGCTGCCGAGGTCAACGTCCTCGGGCCTGTACTCGTCCCGCCTCTTCCGTTCGAGTATCTTGTCAAGGATACCCTTTTCAGCGATATTGATTTGCATGATGAGAGGCTCAGCAAACTCCTGAGGCAGCGGGTTGAACGGTACTCAGTCTATATACAACAGTAGCGTTCCCCTGACAAGCGGTTTATTTAAAGGATTTGTGACTTACGTTACAGAGGAAGACGGGACAGGCGCCCCGGAAAGGGGCGCTTATCCGATGAAGCTGACGTCCATGATATGGGCGGAGCAGGAGATGCACGGGTCGTATGCGCGGACCAGGGTCTCCACCCCTTTCGCTATCTCGGCCTTGGGCCTGTCCAGGACAGTAGGGACGTAGGCGCGAAGGTCGTCCTCTATCGAGCGCAGGTTCTGCCCCGTGGGTATTATGCACTCTGCGTTCTTTATGAGGCCGTCCTTTCCTATCTCGTACTCGTGATAGAGCGTGCCGCGCGGAGCCTCCACGATGCCGATGCCCTTGCCGTGGCCCTTTGGCCGGGCAAGCGGCTCGCTCCTGGGGCCGATGTCGAGCAGCTCGTCGATGTAGCCTACGGCCTCTTCAGTGGCGTGGAAGCATTCGATGAGCTGCGCCATGTTGTTCATGAACGGGTTGTAGCAGGGGAGCTTCAGACCAGAGGCCTTGAGCGCCGCCTTTGCCCGCGTGTTCAACTGCCTCGAGTTGTTGTTGAGCCTGGCGAGGGCTCCGACCATGAAGGTGCCTTTTGAGCTCCTGGCCTGCTTTGCGCTCGAGTGCTCGACCACGTACTCCTTTATCTCTTCGGTGTACTTTTTGGTGTCGATATCCCTGCTGCGGCTGGAGAATGGCTCTCCGGCGTAGAAGGCGTACTCGCCCTTTGACTTGAGTGATACGTACTCCCGCTCGAGCGTGAACTCCGGGAAGGGGTTCTTCACGAGAAAGTCCATCGTGGCATCGAGGCCTGCGAATGTGGATTGCAGGTCCTTTTTGAGCCTCTTCAAGTCATCGGCCTTTGGCGTGAAGACCACGCCGCCGGGGAAGAGCGATATTGGGTGTATGTGCCTGCCTCCAACTACCTCGCATATCTCATTGGCGAGCCTCTTGAGCTCAAGGCCTGTCTTGGCTATCTCCGGGTGAGAGGAGAGAAGCGGCACTATGGAGCCCGCGCCCACGAGGTCAGGGACAACGAGGAAGAAGACGTGGAGTATGTGGCTCTGCAGCATCTCGCCGTCGAATGCGAGCTTGCGCAGGAGCGTCGACTGCCTGGATATCTTCATATCCATCGCGTCCTCTATTGCGCGCAGAGCGGCCGACGTGTGGCTCACGGCGCAAATGCCGCATATCCGGGCCATGATGTGCTGGGCCTCGTCATAGCGCCTGCCGCGGAGCATCATCTCGAAGAAGCGGGGCGACTCGATTATCTCGAGCTTCAGGTCCTTTATCTGGCCCTTCTTCACGTCGATGACGATATTGCCGTGGCCTTCGACCCTGGTTATTTCGTGTACCTTGATATTTAAATTTCTCTTCATCTTAGATGCTCATTCCCTCTAATGTTTGGGGTGCTTTGTCTTGCAATGACCGTAGAGCGCGAACTTGTTGACCACGGACTCTACCGTGAGGCCGTATCTCCTCAAGGTCTCTTCGTGAGAATCGGTATTGGGGTTGTCCACAGGCCCCCTGCATCCCCAGCACCATGTCCCGTATGTCACGCATATCGCGTCGCAGCCTGCCCTCGATATTGGCCCCATGCAAGAGAGGCCCTTCTCGAATACGCAGACGTTTCCAGCCATCTTGCAGTCAACGCAGACAGGGTGGTTCACCACCTCAGGCTTTTTGCCCATGAGGAGCGCCGTGAGGAACGAGAGGAATTCCTTCTTTGAGATAGGGCAGCCGTGGATGTAATAGTCGACATCTACAACGGCGTCTATGGGCCGGGCAGGTATTGTGTCGATGAGCTCGTAGCTTTTTGCGGCCTTTTTGCCGTAGACCTTCTCCTTGACCTCTTCCATCGGATAGCGGTTCTTGAGGCAGTTGAGCCCTCCGGTCGAGGAGCACGCACCCAGGGCAATGAGTATCTTGGCCTGCTTCCGTATCTTCCTGAGCTTCCTTATTTCGTCCTTCCGGGAAATCGAGCCCTCGACAAAGGCTATGTCGTAATCGTCTGATTTTTCGGTCATCGCTTCCCTGAAGTTCACGATCTTGATATGGTTCAATATGTCAGGCAGCTCGCGCTCGCAGCTCAAGACCATGAGCTGGCAGCCTTCACAGCAGGTGAACGAAAAGAAAGCGACCTTTGGTTTTTCCTGTGCTTCCATTGAAGTTGTCCTTTTTGTAAGTGCTTGAGATTTCTCCAAAATATTATCACAAAAGGATTTTTTTGTAAACCCCGCCAATTCATTTTTATCAGGTTTTTTAAGGGTATACAGGATTTCTTTATCTCCGGGATGCTGGACAAAGGCAGATTTGCGGGCTTTAATTAGCGAAGCCTTAAATGGGAAGGGCATGGAACCTGACTCGAAAGAGATATCTGTCGTGATCGGCACAGCCGGACACATCGACCACGGAAAGACCTCTCTCGTGCGTGCCCTCACGGGCATTGACACGGACAGGCTCAAGGAGGAAAAGAGGCGAGGCGTATCCATTGACCTGGGTTTTGCCTGGATGGACCTCGGCCAGGGGCGCCGGGCTGCCCTGGTGGACGTGCCGGGTCACGAGCGGTTCATAAAGAACATGCTCGCCGGGACCACGGGCATAGACTTCGTCCTCTTTGCCGTCGCGGCTGACGACGGAGTGATGCCCCAGACAAGGGAGCACCTCGATATAGTCAGGCTCCTGGGCGTGCCGGATGGCATATTTGCCCTGACCAAGTCAGACCTTGTCGGGATGGAGAGGCTATCCGAGGTGAGGTCTGAGATAGCAGCGCTTTTGAAAGGCACTCGCCTTGAAGGCGCTCCGGTCATCCCGGTGTCGAGCCCTACAGGAACGGGCATGGACGAGCTCAAGGCAAGCCTCATCGAGCGCTCAGTGAGGCCGGGCCGCGTGCGGAGTGACGGCTTTTTCAGGCTGCCCATAGACCGCTCATTCACTGTAAAAGGTCACGGCGCGGTAGTGACTGGTACGATAGCCTCAGGCAGCGTCAAAAAGGGAGACGAGCTCATCTGCTATCCGGGGGGCCAGAGGGTAAAGGCGAGGGGGATAGAGAGCCTCTTCCAGTCAAGGGAGGCCGTGTCAGCAGGGCAGAGGGCAGCCTTGAACCTGAGCGGCGTGAGCCACCTTGACCTGCGGAGAGGCGATGTGCTTGTCTCAACGGCGCTCGAGCCATTTGTCTTGTCTGCCAGTAAAAAGACTCACATCGTGGACTGCGCCTTCGAGCTCCTGCCTGTTGCGCCCGGCGAAAGGCCCCGAAAGATAAGCAGGGCTGCCCTGAAGGTGCATCACCTTACAGGCGAAACACTCGGCATCGTCCGTCTCTTTGGAGAGGAGGACAACGGGCGTGCATTCGGAAGGCTGGTTTTGAAAGGTCCGCTCCTCATGATGAGGGGGGACAGGTTCATCCTGCGCGACCCGGCCATAAACTCTACCATCGGCGGAGGGGTAGTCCTTGTCCATCATCTCTCAAGGGAGCTCATGCCCCGGTCCGGGAAGGTACGCTTTGCCGATGGGGAGGGTGCTGGTAATATCGTACTTAAGCTTCTTCCCGCAACTGCGCTTGGCTGCTCGGTTTTTTCGCTCAGCCTGATGCTCAATATGCCTGCTGTTCTCCTTATGGAAGGGCTTGCTGAAGATGAGCGGTTCGTTCTTTTCGGCGAGTTCATGGTCTCAAGACAAAGGCTCTCTCAGGCAAAGGAAATGGCAGTGGAGCTCCTTCGCGGGTTCCACAATAAAAACCACATGGAAGGCGGGGCAAAGGATGATTTTCTCCTGCAGGGCTTGAGGCGCTTTGCCTCGGGCGTTGAGGCTGGCAAGGCCGACGACCTGCTGAGAGCGGCGCTGGATTCCTTTGCCGATGAAGGCGTCTTAAAGAAGGTCTCTGGCCTTTGGGCGCTTCCCGGGCACAGGGCCGCCTCGGGCAGCGCTGAATCAAAGGTCGAGACAGCCCTCAGGGATATATTCGCGGCCTTTCAGCCTGACCTCGAGGCCTTTGCCAGGCTCCCTTTCAGGAAAGCAGAGGTGGACAGGGTGCTTGCCTATCTGCAGCGTGGCGGCGCAATCGTAAAGCTCAGGAAAGGGAGTTATATATCGAATGACGCCCTCAAGAGCGCAAGGGAAAGGCTTCTTGAGCATCTGAAGGCAAAGGGCGGGATAAGGGCATCCGAGTTCAGGGACCTTATCGGCACAGGCAGGAAGTTCGCCATAGAGATACTCGAATACTTCGACAAGGAGAGGCTTACCATTCGCGGGCAGGACGATGTCAGAAAGCTGAGATGAAACCGGACCGTTTGGGTGTAATTCCATCTTGCTCTATATTCGGTTTATGGGCCGAGTAAGTGCATTGCGAGCGGAGCGAAGCAAATCGCATTTTTTGGTTAATGCAGCACTTTGAGAATGCGTCGTCGCGGCGCTCCTCGCAATGACGGCAAAGACGAGAATTAATCAGAGCTTCTTGGGAGAATTTGTTGCCATTCTGAGGAGCGTAGCGACGATGAATCTCAGGATGGAGAAATCAGATTTCGCTTCGCTCAGAATGACAGGAAAGGAGGCATTTTGAACCAGGGCAGGAAGATAAAGCTCACGGACTGGGCAAGCTGCGCGGGTTGAGCGGCCAAAATAGGCCAGGATGCCCTGATGCAGGTCCTGCATCAGCTGCCAGTCGTAAAAGACATGAACCTCCTCGTAGGCGTCGAGACCGCCGATGACGCAGGGGTCTATAAAATTTCAGACGAGCTCGCAATAATATCCACGCTGGATTTCTTCCCGCCTATCGTGGATGACCCGTTCACATTCGGCCAGATAGCAGCCGCAAACGCCCTGAGCGATATATACGCAATGGGCGGCACGCCGAGGCTCGTAATGAACATCGTCTGCTTCCCCAAGGCGCTGCCCCTCGATATTCTGAACGAGATCATGATGGGGAGCATGTCCAAGATAGCGGAAGCTGGCGCACTCCTTGTAGGCGGCCATTCGGTAGAGGACGCCGAGGTCAAGTACGGCCTTGCTGTAACGGGCTTCGCACATCCTGCCCGGATAACGGCCAACAGCGCGGCAATGCCCGGCGACCTGCTCATACTCACGAAGCCTGTTGGCGTGGGCGTCATCACGAGCGCCTTGAAGGCAGGAAGGATTGATATGAGGGAGGCAGAACCCGCCATCGAGAGCATGAAGAGGCTCAACAGGGCAGCCTCTGCCGCCATGATGGAGGTTGGCGTGAATGCCTGCACGGACATAACGGGCTACGGAGTCCTCGGCCACGCGATGGAGATGTCTAAAGGCTCTGGCGTGAATATCGTCATAAAGGCCTCTCAGGTGAATACCTTCCCGGTCGCGCTCGAGCTTATAATGAAGCGCTCGAACAGGCCCCGAACCTTGAAGTCCAACATGGATTTCGTGATGAAGGACGTTGCCGCGCCCGATATCCAGGAAGACCTCCTCATGCTGCTCTTTGACCCGCAGACCTCTGGCGGCCTGCTCATATCGGTCGAGGAGGAAAAGGCGGAGATGCTCTTGTCAAAGCTCAGGGAAAATGCCATCAGTCCCTTTGTGGTAGGCAGGGTCGTCCCGCAGGAGGCGGGCTGGAGGATAAGGGTAGAGTGATTCAGTTCAGGCTACATTATCCACAGGAGGAGCAACGGCGTGGTGAAGATGCTTGCAACGGTCGAGAGTGCCACGGTCGAGGCAACGAGGTCGCTGTTTACGTTGTACCTGTGGCTTACGACGAAGTTTATGACAGCCGCTGGCATGCCTGAGGAGAGGAGTATTATCTTCTGATTGAGCCCCTCTATGCCGAATAGCGTCACCACGCCCCATGCGATGGCAACTCCGCCGCCTAACCTGATGGCGCTACCTGCAAGTGATATGGCAGGGAATGCGAGACGCGCCGAATAGAGCCTGTAGCCGAGGCTCACCTGCATTATCGGTATTGTCGCGGCGCCGAGCATGTCAAAGGTCGTTATCAGTGCCTCCGGGAGTTTTACCTCGGATAAGTTCAGGGCGATTGCAATTACCGCCGCATAGATGAGGGGCAGCCTGAACATCTCTGAGATACCGCC
>CAZDUP010000020.1:1309-15433 GCA_964508625.1 uncultured Thermodesulfobacteriota bacterium | reverse complement strand
GGCGAGATAAAACTGAGCTACAGCGCGCAGGGGCTCAAGGCCGGCTACTACGGCATATCATTCCCGCTCAGGATGGAATCATACGCAGCGTTCCTCACCCACGG
This sequence comes from uncultured Thermodesulfobacteriota bacterium, assembly GCA_964508625.1. Classification (GTDB taxonomy): domain Bacteria; phylum Desulfobacterota; class GWC2-55-46; order GWC2-55-46; family GWC2-55-46; genus UBA5799. The sequence continues at coordinate 15,329 of CAZDUP010000020.1, read as the reverse complement.
CATCAAGAGGCTCTCGGCGCGCCTCGGCAGCGAGCACCCGGACCATATAAAGCTCCTCGGGATACTCTACGTCCTCAAGAACCTGCCGCTTGCGAACGAAAACGGGGAGCTCCAGGACCAGGTCACGTTTGTAAAGAGGATGCTCTGGGAGCTCTACACAAGGAACACTGAGATAAAGAGGCACATCGACGAGAGCCTATCCATCTTCAACGGCTCCCCCGGAGAGCCCGAGAGCTTCAACCTCCTGGACAGGCTCCTCTCCGAGCAGTTCTTCAAGCTCTCCTTCTGGAAGGTCGCTGCCGAGGAGATAAACTACAGGCGTTTTTTCAATATCAACGGGCTCATCACGCTCCGCACCGATGACGAAGGGGTCTTCGAGGAGACGCACGCGCTCCTTTTCAGGCTCGTGGAGAACGGCGCGGCCGGAATAAGGGTCGACCACATAGACGGCCTCGAAAACCCGCTCAGGTATCTGAGGAGATTGCGCGCCAGGGCCGGTGATGCATATATCGTCGTAGAGAAGATACTCGGCGAATACGAGGATCTGCCGCCTTCCTGGCCCGTGGAAGGCACTACTGGGTACGATTTCCTCTCGGCCCTGAACAACATATTCTGCGACAGCAAAAACGCGCAGCGGTTCACGCGGATATACTCCTCCTTCACAGGGCTTAAGACCCGCTACCCGGTCCTGTTCCACGAGATGTTGAAGCTCACGCTCATGTCCGACAGGTACGGAAGCGACATAACCCTGCCCGGCCTGAAGAGCGCCATAGTCGAAGTCATGGCATTTTTCCCGGTCTACAGGAGCTACATATGCGCGGAATCGATAACTGACACGGATATCAGGCACATGAAGGAGGCGGTCTACCGGGCCATCTCCAAAAGGCCGGACCTGCTGAACGAGCTTACGTTCATCGAGAAGGTACTGACACTCGATTACAGGGAGTACCTGAGCGATGAGGAGAAGGAGGAGTGGCTCAAGTTCGTGGTGAGGTTCCAGCAGTTCACCGGCCCGCTCATGGCAAAGGGCATAGAAGACACCCTCTTCTACGTCTACAACCGGCTCATCTCTTTAAATGAGGTCGGCGGCTCGCCCGGCACCTTCGGCCTCCCCCTGGAGGAATTCCATTCGCGCGTGAAGGCCGCGGCTGACCAGAGGCCCTATACCATGAACGCAACATCCACGCACGACACCAAGCGGGGGGAGGACGCGAGGGCGAGGATAAACGTACTCTCGGAGATGCCGGAGGAGTGGGAGGCGCGGCTCAGGAGATGGAGCGTCCTCAACAGGAGGAGAAAAGGCAGGGCCGGGAGCGCGAGCGTACCTGACAAGAATGACGAGTACTTCCTCTACCAGACGCTAATCGGGAGCTTTCCCTTTGCGGGCAACAGCGGCGAATACCGGGAGCGCATCAAGGCCTTCGTGATAAAGGCGGTCAGGGAGGCCAAGATACATACTGCCTGGCTCAGGCCGGATAAGGAATACGAGGAGTCCTTCATCTCGTTCATCGAAGCCATTCTCGCGGACTCTCCTGAGAACCCCTTTTTAAATGAGTTTCTTCCCTTTCAGAACAGGGTCGCCTGGTACGGCATATTGAACTCGCTTGCCCAACTCGTCATCAAGCTGGCTGCGCCGGGCGTACCTGACTTCTACCAGGGCACCGAGCTGTGGGACCTGAGCCTCGTGGACCCTGACAACCGGCGTGCCGTGGACTTTGCGAAGAGGATGGAGATGCTCCACGCCATACGGGAGAGGATGGACTCGGACCGGGCAGCGCTCGTTCGCGATCTCCTCTCCACTCCTGAAGACGGCAGGATAAAGCTATTCACCGCGCATGCCGCCCTCATCGAGAGGCGCGCGAGGGGAGCGCTTTTCAGAGGCGGCTCCTATGAGCCGATCGAGGTAAGGGGCGCCCTCAGGAGAAACCTCGTGGCCTTCTGCCGGGTATTTGAGAAGGAGGCGGCATTGGCAGTCGCGCCCCGCTTCATGTCATCAGTCGTAGCCGAGCGGAGCTGGCCCCTGGGCGGCATCTGGGCTGACACCCGCCTGATGCTGCCTCAAGGCCTCGACGGAGCGCGCTTCAGGGACGCGTTTACCGGTAAAACCTTGGTCCTCTCCGGCGAAGCCGAGGCCAGGGCCGTGCTCGAGAGCTTTCCGGTTGCCCTGCTCCTCACTGCCTGACCATCACCTTCCGGTCATATGCCGGAATATCTCGATCGGCCCGATGCCTGTCATGAGAGAGGCAGCTGCCCCGTAGACAACAAGTCCTATGGCGACCTGAAGGAACGCGTTGGGGACAGTGTACATGAAAACCACCATGCACGCGGCTGCTGCCGCGCACTTCGATACGAACCCTATCGGGAGCGCGAGCCCGGTCTTAGTGAGAAGCAGGATATTCACGATAAGGCCGAAGCCTTCGGCAGCCGCGAGCGCCCATGCGGCGCCATGAAGGCCCCAGACTGGGATGAGCGTGAACGAGAGAGCGGCTGAGACCGCGAGCATGCCGATAGACGCGAAGAGGTTATACCTGCCCAGCTCCAGTGCGTTGAAGGTAAAGCGCGAGCAGGTATTGAGGAAGGCGAATGCCGTTGCCCAGATAAGGACCTTTATTGCCCCGGCAGAGGGCGCGAAGCCCTCGCCTCCGAGCACGGACGCGATGGTACCCGCTGCTGCCGTGATGCCGAGGGCCATGGGCAGCGCGGCTAAGGAGACCGCGCCGAAGCTCCGTGAGAATATGAACGCTCCGACATTCGTGCCGCGTGCAGCGGCAAGGAGCGGGAAGACCGAATGCATGAGCGCCTCTGGTATTATCCGCAGAGAGGTCGTTACCCTGAAGGCAAGGGCGTAGTATCCGATCTCCTCCATGCTGCCGAATAAATAGAGGGCAAGCGGGCCGAGCATGAGGTATGCCGTGGTTACCGCGTTCGACGCGCCCATGGGCAAGGCCTCTTTCAATATCGAGCGGCATGATACGCTATTTCCCCAGCATGGCCTTGCCTTTTTCCAGGAGCATACGGCAAGGAAGACGAACCCCGGCAGGTTGGAGAGGACATATACGGCGAGCACTGTCTCAACGCCCTTGCCTGACGCCACGGACAGCGCAACGCAGATAAGGCCGAGCATCTCGGAGCCCATGCCGATGACCGCAGGCAGGCGCATCCTGAGGCCTGCCCTGAATGGCACCTCGAGAAACCACCTGAAGGTCATGTCCCTGAACGATATGAGGAGGCCGAGAGAGGCTATCGCGATGAGGGCCGTCATTCCGCCCTCGAAGCCGGACGCAAGGGCAGAGCCGATTGCAAGGGCCGCCGCAAGAGATGTCGCCCCGAGGCCCATGATCGCGCCCTTCAGGAATATCTCCCCTGAGAGCGAGGGTTCTATCTTCAGGCGCCTTATGAGCGCCGGGGTAATGCCGAATTCTGCTATGGCGGAGAAGAGCGCGACGTAGAAGAAGGCGAAGGAGAAGCTGCCGAAGTCCGCTGCCCCGAGGTATCTTGAAAGGAGGATAATGAGGGCTATGCTGGAGAGCTTGTTGAAGGCGCTCGCCGAGAGTATCCAGAATGTGTTATTTATGACCCTTCCCAAAGCCTGCCTCTTTCCCGGCTGCTACTGGCTCCAGCCCTCTCTTTTGAGCTCGCCCCCGAGAAGGCCCCTTATGGCCCCGAAGCCATAGACCCCGAGCGTAAGCCAGCAGGCAACGGGATGGAAGAGCCACGCGGCCGTCGGCCTCTTGATATAGCCTTTCACGCTCTGGAAGAGCAGAGGAAAGACGACGATGCATGAGAGTATGAACCGTGCGACTGCCATCGTGTCAACGCTCTTCCACGGGTACTTGCGCAGGCCCAGAGAGCTGTAGTGGCGGTAGTCACGGACGCGCCTCATCTGCTTTCTCATGAAGGTGCGCACGTCGCCTGAGAAGATATGTATTATGCCGGTCTTGACCTTGGCGAACCTTACGCCCGGCCTCGTCCTCAGGAGCTCGAAGACCACGTCTATGTCGAATAGATAGTCGCCTGTTGAGCAGCCGTCGAGCGCTTCTTTCCTTATCATGAAGCCGTTCGCGCCGATAGTGGGGAAGCGGCTGGGGTCGAGCCTGAGCTTGAACCAGGGGCCTTCGTCCTCGGCAAAATACGGCATGCCGGTCCACTTGCCTGTGACCGCCGAGTACCTGTCGTAGTTGCCCAGGAAGAGGCAGAGCGGGTCGTTCATGCCGAGGAAGGCGCAGTACCGGGTTATATAGCCGTCCTCCGGCCTGCATACGTACTCAAGCGGCTCGGAGGCAACGACATCCGGGTGAGCGAAAGGCTCGACCATGCGCCTCATCCATGCCCTGTCAGGAAGCACGTTGTCGGAATCTATGAAGGCCACGATTTCTCCATTTGCGTGCTTCAGCCCGGCTGCCTTTCCAGCCTCGCCTGTCTTAAGCCGGTTTTGTACTACCTTGATGTTTATGTACGTCCGTGCGGTCATGAGCCTCACTATCTCCATCGTGGCGTCCACAGAGCCGCCGTCTGCTACTATGACCTCGAGTTTTTCCGCCGGGTAGTCCTGAGAGGAGATGCTCTCGAGGCTTTCCCTAAATGTCCTCGCTGAATTGAGGGTGGGGATTATTATCGATATGGAAGGCAGCCCGGATGCCATACGTCACTCCTTGCAGGCAGCTGTCTTTTTCGCGCTGCCGCTGAAATCAGAGAGGTGGCCCATGAGCCTCAGGCCTGCCATGAAGAGGAACTTCAGATCATCTACGCTCCTCACCTTCATTATCTTCCTCGTGAGGAAGCGCGGGCTGAGGGCCGCCTTGTACAGTCCCTTGGTGAGCTCCTTGACATCAGCGTCCTTCAATGGGCTCTTCCATACAGAGCCCCTCATGTCGTACCTGTCCCAGTCCTCGGTTACGAGCCAGCCCTTTTTTTGTGCCTCCTCAAAGAGCGGCGTGCCGGGATACGGCACCACGATGGTCGCCTGGAGGGTGTCTATATAGCCCTTCCTGAACATCTCCCTGGCGAACGCTATCGTCTCCCCAGCGTCCTCCTTCGTCTCCCAGGGATAGCCTATCATCGCAGTTACATGGGGCTCTAACCCGGCCTCCTTTGCCATCCTGAAGCCATTGATAATATGCTCTGTCCTGAGCCCCTTGCCGAGCCTGTTCAACGTGGACTGGTTCATTGACTCAAGCCCGAAGAGCACGAACCTGAAGCCCGCGGCCGCCATGAGCCTGTACTCGGCCCTGGAGAGCGCGTTTATCCTCATGTTGCAGCCCATCAATGCCTTTCTATTGTACTTGCGCTTTATCATGCCCTTGCAGAATTCCTCGAGCCATTGGCCGGCAGGGAACGTGCCGCTGTCGTCGAATATCTCCCGCACGCCGTATCTTTCGATGAGCATGCCTGCCTCGTCAAGGAGTCTTTCCGGAGAGACGCTCCTGAAGTCCCTGCCCGGATACATGGTCGTCCAGGAGCAGAAGCTGCACCTTCCCCACCAGCAGTCCCTTCCTGCCATAGTGTAGGTGCCTGGCCGCCTCTTGAAGTTGCCGTTATGCCTGCTGTAGAGCTGCCATCTTGTAAGGTCCCTGTCGATGAACGGCAGGGAATCGAGATCGTGCCTGCCCCTCTTCCCGGCCGAGTTGACGGCCCTGTGTCCCTTCCTGTGCCAGATGCCGGGCTCGATGGCGGCAAGATTGCTTCCGGATGAGAGCGCCTTGCAGAGGCCGAGGAGCAGGAAATCATAATCACCGCCAGCGACGACGAAATCGACAAGCGAGTTATTGAGCGACTCCTCCGGCATTGCCGTAACATGGTCGCCCATGAGCACGATCTTCGGCTCCCATGAAATGTCCGTGGCTTCCGATTTTATCCTGCTGATTATGCCCCAGTGCCTCTTCACCACAGGCGTCTTCGTCTCAATAGCTATCAGGTCAGGCCTCTCCCTCTTCATCCTCAGGAGCCACTCATCAAAGGTGAGCCCCTCTGCTATGGCGTCGTCCCATAGAACGTCAAAGCCCTCTTTCTTCAGAAGGGTCGCCGCGCTCGCCGGGATCATCGGGTATATGTAGGTCGGGTTCCTGAACCACTGGAACTGCCGGTTCTGTCCGAGGAGCGGCACTCCGGCGCCCTTCAAGGGGGGATAGGATATGGATATCTTCATCTTCCGCCTTTCGACGCGAGCCCCTGCATGAACCTCAATCCGTATACAAGGTGCGTAAAAAATATTCCCGGCGCAGAGAGCGCGCCGACTATGGGGTCTTTTTCCTTGAGGCTTATGTTCACCGTCTCTGACGCAAGGAGGAGAAAATAGAGGGCCAAGATGCCGAGATATACCGGCATAAATGAGTTATTGAGAAGCGAGATAGGCCCGCCGAGCGCGAGGAGGAGTACAAAGAGGCTCGGCACGAAGTAAGTAAGCCTCAAGGAGGTCTCGGGCAGCACCTTCGCGAAGTAGCCCCTGTGGAATGCGTACCTGCCGACCTGTTTCAAGTGTTCTATGAAAAGCGGCCTCCTGTGGTGGAATACGAATACGTCCGGGTCGTAGATGATCTTCTTGCCGAGCTTCCTGGTGATATCGAGGCAGAGCTTTGTGTCCTCGCCCGGCCAAAAGGCGGTATCAAAGCCTCCGGCCTGCTCAAAGTGGCTCTTTCTTACAATGAGGTTTACGGTCGGAAAGTCGTCTACCTCCCTGCCCTGCTGCGGCTCGTACCTGTAACCGTTCCTTCCGCTCGCGAGCCATGACGAGAATACCCTGCCCGAGGCCTTCTGCCAGATGCTGTCGTGCTCAGGCGTGACGGCCGGCCCGCCCACCGCAGCGACATCCCTGTTCCTGAAATGACGGACCGCCTTCTTGAGCCAGTCGCGCCTGGGATAGGCGTCGTCGTCGAGAAAGGCCAGTATCCCGCCCTTCGCGTACTTCAATGCCAGGTCCCTCTTCTCTGCAGGTCCCACGGGGCCGGTCGGTATTATGCGAGTCTTGGGGAAGGATTCGCCTGATTCGGAATCCGGGAAGATGATCACCTCGAAATCCCTGTAGTCAAGGCCGAGGATATGGGGCATTGATTCCCTGATGTATGGATTTACTTCCTTGACTGGTATTATGATCGATACGAATGGCCTCATCGCTGCAACGGCCTCCTTCTACGGAATCATCTCGTACGGTCGAGCCTTGCTGCGTGGCCCGCGTGCATGGGCTCTGGCGCGGGGGAAGAGCGCCTCGACGCCTGGAGCCTCATGAATATGGCGAGCGTGTCGAGCCCCATCCTGACTACGTCAGAGGCCTTTATCCTGCCCCAGCGCACCTCTCTCCTGAAGTTAAGGACGACCGGCGCTTCGGCGACCCTGAAGCCAGCCTCGTGCGCGCGGGCGAGGAGCTCCACGTCAAAAGCATACCTGTCGCAGAGCACCCTGGGAAAGGACTTCTCGAGCGAGGCGTGGGTGAATATCTTGAGACCGGTCTGAGTGTCGCGTATGGGCAGGCCGAAGAGCGCCTTCAGGGCCGCGGCATATATCCGGCTCATCACCTTCCTGGGCAGCGGGTACTCGAGCTTTGAATCAGGATGGTGCTTTGAGCCGATGATCACGTCGGCCTTCATATCCCTCATGGCCCTGAAAAGGCCTATTATCTGGCCGGGATGCAGGTCAAGGTCTGCGTCGAGGAATATGACGTAATCCCCCTTTGCAGCCCTGAAGCCTTCCCTCAGCGCGTTGCCCTTGCCCCTGTTCCTGTCCAGCCGGAGCGCTGCAATGCTGCCAAAGTCTCTGGCAGCCCTCCTTGCCTCGGCCAACGTCTCGTCGGAGCTGCCGTCGTCCACGAGTATTATCTCGAATGAGCGGCCCGATCTCCTGAAAACGCAGTGGGTCTCGCGGAGGTTCTCATATATGTGGTGCCCCTCGTTGAACGCGGGCATTATGACCGATATCTTCCCCTTGAAGACGCGCATGCCCCACCCTGATGACGGTTTCAAGACGCACCACTGGTATCTGCCTGCAACGGAGGCTCTGGTCCGGACGGACCGCTCCCACAAAGGCTGCTGCCCTCTTTTGTCTGCTTACGTCTTACGGATTAGTGGAAAGGTCTTTTACGGCAAGGGGCCGCTTTTCAAGCGGCCTTGCGAGCTTCTGTTTAACTGTAATGCAACTTTTCACTTTGTCAACGGCATATAACAAAATTTCAAGGCCTCTCCGCCGGATTGCAAAAGACCGAGTCGATGGCATGATTGAATGCTGGAGGCCTTCAAGATGCGCCAGAGCGACCCCCGTGACGAAGAGCGGCAGAGGGAACTGAAGAGATTTCAGGAGCTGCTCGATACTCCGATGATAGTGCTCGGCATCATCTGGCTCGCCCTCCTCATCGTGGAGCTTGCTGGCGAGGCAGGTCCGGGCGTTGTGGCGGCCGGGGCCGTGATCTGGGTCATATTTGTAATAGAATTCGTTGTGGAAATATTCCTTGCTCCGGATAGAGCCGTATACCTCAGGGCCAACGTCCTTACCTTCGTATCTCTCCTTGCTCCCGCCTTCAGATTGCTGAGAGTGTTGAGGGTAGTTCGAGGGGCCCATTTGGTGCGACTCACGAGGAGCCTGAGGCTTGTAACCGTAGTAGGATCGGCAAACAGGAGCATGTCCATTCTCGGCGAGGTAATGGGCAGGAGAAAGCTCGGTTACGTCATCGCCCTGACAGCCATCATAACCGTCTCGGGCGCGGCCGGAATTCATGCCCTTGAAAAAGAGAACCCGGGGTTCAGCACCTTCGGTTCATCGCTATGGTGGTCCGCGATGATAATGACTACAATGGGGTCTCAATTCTGGCCGCAGAGCCCGGAGGGCAGGATACTTTGCGTTCTGCTCGCGCTTTACGCCTTCACGGTATTCGGATATGTGACCGCTTCGCTTGCGACTTTCTTCATCGACCTGGACAGCGGCATCGCACGTCCTTACAGGAAGAGCCCGCCAGAGGAGAAGGGCTCGGGCGAAAAATGAAGGCCTGCCTGGTTCAGGAGTCCCTTTGGCTCTGCGGCCCCACGCGCGGCCCCTTCACGAGGCCGAGCCTGGAGATAGCCTTGCGCGCAAGCCGGCACCAGCTCTCCGCCGGCATGCCCCAGCCGAAGTTCTCGTAGAAGAGCCTGCCGGGGTGCGCTCTCCTCGTGAAGTCGTAGACGGGCGCGCGCCTGAACCGCTCTACGGAGACTTCGAATTGCCTGAGCGCGCCCTTCTGCGTCGCGTAGCATCTGAACATCTCGAGCTTGAATGCGCGCTCGTCTTCTGTAAGCCTCACTTCGACCTCAGGCAAGGCGCCAGGCAGAAAGGACGAGGTCGCCATGCCGGTTCGGCCTCGCGCGTGGTAGGAGGTGAACTCGATGAGCGCAGGCGGCTTGCAGCCCTCCTTTCGCAGAAGCTCGACTGCCGCGCGGGCCGCAAAGGCGGCAGCGTCGTGGTCAGGATGCCCCCCTTCGTATGGATGTATGAATACCGCAACCGGACTGAGGCGGCGTATCGCGTCGAGCGTCAGAAGGCTGGCCTCAACGAGGTTATAGCTCGCCTCGAGATCTGCTATGCCGAACTCCATGCACTCGACCGGGGCCGAGCGCATCTGATTGAGCGCGCGCCCAAGCTCGCCTCGCCTGGCCTTCGCGTATGCCTCTCTTGACTGAAAGCCCCTGGCCAGGGCGGCGCGCATGTTCCTCGCTGCCCCGTCGGTCACGTGTATGAATGCGGCGTTGGAAAGGTACCTCAGGAGCGCGCCCGTGCCTATTGCCTCGTCGTCAGGGTGCGCAGCCATGATGACGGCCCTTGATGAGGGGCCGCCCATAAGGAGCCTGCCTATCACATTATTGTCGTATCCGTCGCGCGCGAAGTCGTTCTGACGCATCCAGCCTCCATGAACACATATTGCTCCTTCAAGGATACTGTCTTCTCACGCGCCGTCAAACGGCGGAGATCACGAACAGATGAGGCGCGCCGCCTGCAGGAGGCTATTTGCCCTCCTGTCTGCCATCGGATGGCCTTCGCCTATCTTGACCGTGCGGAGTCCTGCGGCCTTTCCCGCCAGCATGTCCCTGTCCCCGCCGCCTATGAAATAGCTGCCCTTGACGTCTATTCCTATGCCCCTTGACATGAAGTCTCTCAATGCCTTTGTGACCATGCCCGGCGCGGGCTTTCTGCAGCCGCAGCCCTCGTCCACGCCGTGCGGGCAGAAATAGACGGCGTCTACGGAGCCGCCAGAGCGGGCTATCTCACTTATCATCCTGGTATGTATCTCTGTAAGCTTCTCAAGCGAGGCCACTCCCTTTGAAATGCACCTCTGGTTGGTGACGACCACTGTTATGAAGCCAGCGTCCTTCAGAAGCTGCATGCCCTTACGCGCGCCGGGCAGGAAAGAAAACTCGCTCCAGTCCTTCACGCAATCGCCCCTGAGCTTCCTGTTTATGATCCCGTCCCTTTCCATAAAGACCGCCTTTGCCATTTTCACCCGCTTACCTCCGGTACGTTATTTTCAAAAGGCCGTCTCCGGCCTCTCGCGTGCCTGTATCAGGGCCTTTCCTGATTGTTATCTCCTGGAAGCGGGCGCTGCCGCCAAAGTCCCAGAGCCCGGTCCCGCTGCCCATGACAGCCCCGGCCCATTCAGCCGCGAACTGGCCGTCCACAAAGAACTGGTAGTGGCCGTTGCTGGCAACTATCTCAAGCTCGTGCCATTGCCCGGAGATCCCCTGCTTAAGGGGCGCGCTCAGGATCTCGCTCTGCCCGGCTTGCTCGTGATATTCGGCCAGTGTGGCAACGCCTTTTGCCGGGTCTATGTAGAAGACGTGGTAAGAGGTGCTGCTGCTCGCGCCGAACAAGAGTCCTGCCGGGCCGTCACTTCGCACGAGAGCGCTCATGACATAGTCCGGCCACTCAGGCTTCCTCTGCCAGTCAAAGAGCTTTTTTCTCAACGGAAGGGCAGCTTCCCTTGTCCACCTGCCTGCATTGGCGCTCAAATTCACGGAAGATACATCCGGCCTGCATATGATGCAGCTCCCCGGCCCCAGCAAAACGCCTCTGGCAACAAGGACGGATATGACCCCGTGCCTCTCGGCGGCAATGTATCCCGCGTCGAGAAGCTCCCGCTTTACAGATGCTCTCAGTCCTTCGGCGTAGCTCCTGCCCGCACGCCTCTCGTCATAGACGACCACAGGGAAGGTCTTGAGCTCTTCGACAAATTCGGCAATGAGCGCCTTGCCTGCGAGATCATCTGGCATAAGGAACTTCGATGGCGGCGCGCAGCCGCCCCTAAGATGGATGACTGGAGCCAGCTCAGATATTATCGGCACCCCGCGCATGCAGGCCCTCACGAGAAATAGGTTCGGGGCGTAATAGCCGAACTCGTTGCCGACTGCCTGCCCCATGCCGAACGAGCCGTCGATTGCAGCCCTGGCGTAACGGGCGAGGCCGGGCTCTTCTGCCTTACCGCAATCGCGCCCCTGCCCCGGCATTCCGGCGCATTCTCCGGACCAGGCCGCCCTCTCCTCCTCATATTTCGTCAGGAACGAGCCTATAGCGTCAATCGGCTTCATGAGGTCCATTGTAAGGAGAGGTGTGGCCGCCATTATCGAGACCGCAAAGAGCCTTATCCTGCTCCTCGTCATCACGGAGTACCTGTATGCCGAATAGATGATGACTGCCGTTGCCGGAGCAAGTAGCCAGGCGAGCGGGTTGAGGCATGCCCGGCCCGGGCTGCCTAGCCCGCATGCTATCCAGGGCGGGCTCAGGAGCGCGGTAGCAAAGAAAAAAAGGTGCATGGAAGTGAACCCCCGGCCAGCAGAGAGCTGCCTGTACGCGATAAATGCCAGCGCAACATAGAACAGGGCTGCCAAGAGCCCGGCTGAAAGGGCATTCTGCGGGACAATGCCGAAGCCGTCCATTATCTGCCTGTGGCTTCCGAGCAGCACGCCGTATGTGTGAGACGAAAAGAGGCTCAGTTCAGGCGGCCTGAGGGCAGCGGCTATTATGACCGGAAACAACGCGCCCGCAAGGAGCGCGATTGCCTGACCGAGGGCCGCCCTCTCGTGCCTGAGGAAGTACCTGTACGCGGACACAAGCCAGAACGAGAGCGCCATGAAGATGCCGTAAACAGGCTCCCAGAGGCATACGGCGCCGAAGAGGAATGGAGCAAGCAGGATGCTCAGACGCCCTTTGGGCTTGAGAGAGGCCCAGAGGAGGCACAGGCCTGCGATTATCTGGAAAAGGCTCCTCACGGCCCCTAAGCCCGGCGAGGCGAGGGCAGTGTCCATGTCGTAGAAGTTCGTCACCAGGAGCGCTCCGGCAAGGAGGGCCGCGGCCTTTGAGCTGGTGAGCCTCGCCACAAGGATGAAGGCGAGCGCGGCCGAGGTGGCCGTGAGAAAGGATACGAATGCGGCGAGTCCCAGGGGCGTCAGAGCAAATGCCTTGAGCCAGAGCGCAAGCGCCCCTGCGCTCAGAAATCCGTAATGCACCGAATAGTGGTGGAGATAGGGCCACCTGTACTCAGACACGGCAGATGCCGAGGCCAGGAGAGTGCCCCAGTCTGCCATATCGAGGCTGTACGGAGGGAGCTTTACGACGGAAAAGAAGAGCACGAAGACAAAGAGCGCGGTCGCGGGGCTGAGCCTCAATCTGAAGCGCTCTCCGAGTCTCCTCGCACCTTCGAGGAGGAATACCGCGTACAGGACAAGGACGACGGCAGACTGGCCGGAAAAGAGCCTGATCCCGTGCTTCGCATTTCCTTCAGAGGGCTGGAATGACATCCCCGCGCCGTAGCCTCCCAACAGCGCGGCGTCGAGGGGCTCCAGTGCGTCCCTGAGGGTCATGGTCACAACCGTGGCGAGCGCAGCGTATATAATGAGGGCCGCCGAAGTGCTTACGCCGGGCCGCCGCTGACTCTCGCGCACATGCATGAGCTTCAAAAAGACCATGGCCAGAATGCCGGCTATAAGGAAGAGCTCTATCCCCGGGTGGAAGACGAGCACGAAGAGCCCCGCTGCGCCAGCGGCAAATATGGCTATGGCATACAGCGCGACTGTCCTGCCCAATATGATCGCCCTGGCGCTCAAATCAGTCCCGCATGCTTTTTTTTGCGGCGTCCCCAGCTGCCTCCGGACGCCCTTTCACCTTTGAGGCAAGGCCGCGCCCGTCTCTCGTTCCGAGCGGCATCTGAGAGCATGCCGACCCCCGTCTCCCGTGCGGGACGGCATCTTCTACGGAGCCCGGCGCCACACCCCTTCCCCTCTGCCGACAGGCATCACAGCGCATCCCGGCCTCTCTTTCTATCTGTTATGGCGCGTCACGAGGCCTGCCTGCCCTCTCTGTCGAGCATGACTACTTCCCATGCCCTCCTGCCGCGCATGACGGTAAAAAGGTTGTACGAGGCGACCACCGCGTTCACAGCCGCCATCGCAAGGATGGTCGAAAGCAGGCTCCCCTCGAAAACGCGGAAGAGGAGGACGAGGGCAATCGTGCCTGCGATAAGGGAGTATATGAAGCCGCTGTCGCCTGTCGCCAAATTGAATGTGACGAGCACGCTCACGATAGCCATCGATATCATCGCAAGGCCGTAGTATTTCAGCAGGGGCGCGGCTCCGGCGAACTTCGCGCCAAAGAGCATCGATATCGCGAGCCCCGGGAAGAGCGCGAGGCCAAGGACCCCGGCAACCGAGCAGGCGGCCGTTATGAGGAGGGCCTTGTCGAGCACCCTGTAGATGTCTTTGCCGCGCGCGTGCGAGTCGGATATCATCGGAAAGAGCGCGACCACGAATGCCGCGGGGAGATAGAGTATCGTCTTGCCCAGGACCGAAACAGCCGAATAGAGGCCAGCCTCCTCAGGGCTCGCCCAGTGCTTCACGGTTATCATGTCGAGGTTCGTCATGGCCGTGAACGCGAGGGCCGATACGAGCACAGGCACGCTGTAACCGGCCATGTCCGTGACATCCACCTTCGCCCCGGTCCCCTTCTTCAGATACCTTGCGAGCGGGAATATCGTAAGGGCCACGACAAAGAGGCCGGGCAGGGCCGTGGCAGCGACAGC
>CAZDUP010000020.1:0-1299 GCA_964508625.1 uncultured Thermodesulfobacteriota bacterium | reverse complement strand
GCGACAGCGCCGTTGAGGCCCAGGCCGAGGAGCACGAAGAGCACGCCCAGTGCGAGCTTCGAGGCGGCCCCGAGCCAGATGGCCGCCGAGAGGTGCCAGAACCTCTGAAGGCCCTGCAGCATCCCCATGTTGGCGGTCATGGCAAAGGTGAACGCGAGACCGGCGCCGACTATGATAATGGGCGCGGCCCCGTCGAGCTTGAGATACGAGGCAAGCTCGCCGCTCGCCATGGCCAGGACGGCGCAAACGGCAGCTCCGGCGGCAAATGTGAAAAGGAGCGAGTTCCTGTAGAGACGGCCCACCATGCCGGAATCGCCTTTCGCGTTGAACGTGGATGAATACTTCGCGACCACAAGCATTATCGTACCAGCCGGTATCCCGAGAATGGAGAAGAGTGAAAGGGCCGCGTTCATGGCCCCGTAGTCGGCGATCTCAAGGGACCTGCTCATGAAGAACTGGAAGAGATAGTTGCAGAAGTTCCCGGCCATCGAGGCTATGAAGAGTACGGTCCCGCTTTTGACAAAGCTCATTCATCGGCCCCTTCGGTTTTTGCCGGGAGCTCTGCTTTTCGTATTGATTCCCGGCTCGCTTCAAGGTGTAACTATAATGCGCTTTTCCCGGGTGTCAACATGGCCGGCAGCCATCCCACTGGCGTAAAACGGGCCCTTGATGACGGATGGCGATGCATGGGTTATAATCTGGACATGGAAGGAACGGACCTTGAATACCGGATAGACGCCTCTGACGTATTGACTGAGGTCGGCGGCAACTGGACGGCATTTGCAGAGGAGAACAAGGCCGCGGAGCTTGCGCCCGGCGCTGTCATCGGCAGGCCTATATGGGACTTCATACGAGGCAGGGAGACCAGGCACATATACAGGCTCATCCTCATTGAGGCGCGCGCGTCCCTGTCCGTGTTCAGGTTCCCGTTCAGGTGCGACTCCCCGGGGCTCAAGCGCTTTCACGAGATGGAGATACTGCCCGAGGCCGACGGCGCCCTGCGGTTTTGCTGCCGCACCCTGAGGACAGAGGCGCGCCAGCCGGCCATGCTCCTTGAAAGGGACATGGACCGTTCCGGCGAGTACGTCACCGTATGCAGCTGGTGCAGGAGGATAAGGATGCCCGGCGGGGAGTGGGCCGGGATCGACGTGGCTGTGACGAGGCTCGACATCTTCGGGTCAGAGAGGCAGCCGAGCATAACTCACGGGATATGTCCTGACGACCACGAGATGGTCATGCGGGAGATAGAGCGGTCCCGCAGGAACAGGCGAAAAGCCGCGTAGCCGGCCCGGCGCAAGC
>CAZDUP010000019.1:0-15661 GCA_964508625.1 uncultured Thermodesulfobacteriota bacterium | reverse complement strand
GCTGACCCCTATGGTGCACTCCTTGAGCTGGAGGCCGTGGCTGTTGAGGGCCTCCCTGAGCATCGAGGAGTCTGTCTCGAGGAGCTGCTTTACCTCTACGCTATCGGCCCTGATGTCAGCCTTTACATTGCCGTTCTCTATTGTGAGCCTTATGACGAGCTCGCCCAGGTTCTCCGGGTTGAGCTTCATCCTCACCTCGCCACCCTTCTTCTGTACCGAGATGCTGATGCCCGCGTTGAGCTTCTCCTGTAGCTCAACGAGACTCTCCTTGTGTTGGACCGGCTGTGCGGCTGACGGCGCGTCCAATATATCGATCTCGCTGAACCCGGCGCCGGTCACTGCCGCTGCAGGCCTGTAAAGCTCTGCGCTGCCTTTATCCGAAGAGCCGCCATCACCATCAAAGCCGCTCTCCGCTCCTGCAAACGAAACCTCTTCGAGACTTTCGGTCTCATATGAGCCCGAATCAAAGGCCTCTGGCGCAGCTTCATCGTTCTCGATCACAGGCCTTTCAGCCTCGGTATGAACAGGCGCTGAAAGCTCTGCCTTTATGACGCCCTTTGCAGGCTCCGAGACCGTATCACCCTTTATTAGCGCAGTCCCGATAACTACCGCCTTTTCCGACACGGCTTTTTCTGCGGGTTTTTTTATTTCAGCGGCTTCGGCCGTGGTGGGCTTGGTAGTGAAGGCCTTTTCAGATGACGCCTTTTCAACGATCTCGGCCCTGGCGTACTCAACAGGGGCATTATTTCTTACTGGCGCGGCTTCAGCAGCCTCGACCTTGACAGGCTCGCTTTTCATAGCGCTTTTGGCAGATGCTGCTTCAGCGGTATTAGCTTTGACAGGCTCATCTGTGAATGACCTTTCAACCGGCGCTCTTTCAGCACTCTCTGCCCTGGCAGGCTCGTCTGTAAAAGAGGTCGCCGACTCAGCGGCATCTACCCTGGCTGGCTCAGTTGCGAAAGCCTTTTCAGTAGACGCCTTTTCAGCAACCTCAGCCCGGGCAGGCACGCCTGTGAAATGCTTTTCAGACCCCGCCGTCTCAGCGGTCCGTTCCTGGGCTGGCTTCACGCCGGGCATTGCCTCAACTGCATCTGTCTCAGTTGCGGCGGCTGCCACATTGACCTGACCCGTAATCGATTCTTCCGCGGCAGGCACTGCCTCTCTGTCGTGAGCCGCATCCGTAACGGGCCGTTCATTGAATATGCCTGTATGGGCAAGGAGTCCTGTCTTGATGCCGACCCCGGCGTCAACTGCTGCAGCATGGCCCTTTGCAAGGCCTCTTGCCTGGAGCTGAATAAAGGCGCTCTCATCTCTTTTTGCGGCGCCAGTCACTTCAGGCCTGGGATTGTTCTCCCTGACCAGCTGGCCTATGGCCAGTGCCATGCCCTGCTCAGTGATGCGCGGCTCAATCGGCTGCGTGATGGCAGCCTGCTGAGCCTCGCCTTCATTGATCTCTCTTTCGTTTGTCCCGGTCTGAGTCCCGGTCAGATCAGCCTCTTTCCCGTCTTCGCGCTTGTGCGCTGAAGGGACTTCAATGGCCTTGGACATATCCTGGACAGCGGCATCCGTATCGGGGTCCGGGGCATTAGCGACGCTGGCATCCTCTGCCGATATCTTGGGTGAAAGCGCGCAGAGGAACGCGTCCACGAACGAGGCTGGCTCTTCTGCGCCAATGAGATGCGGGGCCTGGCCCTTTATCTCGCTCGTAAGCTCAAACTCTGGAAAGAACGTTATTATCATCTCTTCACAAACTCCCTGGCCCTGTATATAGCAATGGCCGTGCCAAACCCGTTTTCAAAATCAATCATCAATAAAATCAGAGCCTTTCAAGGATATGATGATGCCGGGCCTTACTGCTCTGCAATGCCAGCCGGGAATCTTTTTCCCATCTGCTGAGAAGAATCTTCCTTTTGCATTATCGGCATAAAAAAAGGCGGGGCAGCATCCGCTGCCCCGCCTTCTGCGTTCATCCCGGTTTTTGCGTTATTTCTTTATCCTGAAGTCCTTGCTCAGCTCGACAGACCTCTTTACGTCCACAAGGCCCAGTATCTTCGCGGCCTTCTTCTCGTTCATGGCAGAGAGTATCATGACCGACATCTCCTTATCGAGGCCCTCTATGCGGGAGGCCGCCTCCTCAGGGCTCATGGACTCGTATATCTTCACGATCTTCCTCGTCCTCTCGTCATCTGCCTCGTTTATCTTCTTTACCAGCGACTCTATCTCCTGGTGGACTTTCCTCAGCTCCGCGAGACGCGACTCGATGTCCCTCTTTATGGCGTTCAGGCGCTCTTCCTTCCTCGTGACCTCGCCCTCGCGCTCGATCACTTCCTGTTCCTTCCTGTTGATGGCGGCCAAGAGTCCCTTTTCATCCGTTGGCTGGACTGCGGCCTGCGCGGCCTTCTCCTCGATCGCCTGGCTTGCCATTACAATCGGGGCAGAGAGCCCGTACCAGCCTGAATAGAGCGCAAAGCCTGTTGCCCCGCCAGCCAATATGGCGGCCAATATCTTACCTTTCATCGGCGTCCTTCCTTCCGAAGTCCCTGGAGCTTCTCTCGTCTGACTCCTTCTGCTCCTGCCTGTTCAACTTCTCGTTATGCTGAAGCAGGGACTTCTCCTTCATGATCTCTATTACCTTCCTGTTCCTGGACGCCTCGACGAGCTCCACCCTCTTCCTCTCGACAGCCGCGCTTACGGCCGCGAGTATCCTCTCCTGCTCGGTGATGTGCCTCTTGAGGCCCATGACATACGAATTATGGAGCTCCATCTCCGAGCCGGTTGCGCCGGACTCCTTGAGCGCGTCTATCTCCGCGCTCGTCTTCCCGTAGAGCCCCTTGAGGTGAGCAATCTTCTCTTCCTCTGTTTTGAGCTTCGAGAGCGCTTCGCCGAACTCCTTCTGGCTGAGTTCCTCAAGCCTCTGCCTGTACTCGAAAAGCGGTTCCAGTTTAAAAGTGAACTTTGGCATGGTCTCCGTCAGGCAGGCAGGTTGATGAGTTGAAGGAGGCTGTCGTCAAAGCCGACTCCTTCCGTCAAATCCTGCTTCAAAAAGGCGTTCACCTTGTCTATGTTCCTTATCGCATGGTCCACTTTCGGGTCGCTGCCTTCCTTGTACGCTCCTATGCTTATGAGGTCGTAGGCCTTCTTGTAGACCGAAAGCACGGAGCGCAGCCGCATGGCCGAGTTCCTGTGCTCTACGGATACGATGTCGTTCATGACCCTGCTTATGCTCGATAATATATCTATCGCCGGGTAATGGTTCTGGTGCGCCAATTCCCTTGAAAGGACTATATGGCCGTCGAGTACCGCCCTTGCCGCGTCAGCTACAGGGTCGTTGTGGTCGTCGCCTTCCGCGAGTATCGTGTAAAAGCCTGTAATGCTTCCCTGCCCCTTTGATGTGCCTGCCCTCTCCAGAAGCCTCGGCAGGTGCGCGAATACGGATGGCGGGTAGCCCTTTGTCGCGGGCGGCTCTCCTATGGCCAGGCCTATCTCCCTCTGCGCCATGCAGAACCTTGAAATCGAGTCCATCATCAGGAGCACGTCCTTGCCCTGGTCCCTGAAGTATTCGGCTATTGCCGTTGCCACAAGCGGCGCCCTCATCCTTATGAGCGGCGGCTGGTCAGAGGTCGCAACAACCAGGACTGACCTCTTCAGCCCCTCTTCGCCTAGGTCCTTCTCGATAAACTCCTTTACCTCCCTGCCTCTCTCCCCTATGAGGCCGATGACGTTCACCTGAGCCTCGGTGTTCCGGGCCATCATGCCCATGAGCACGCTTTTGCCAACTCCGCTTCCGGCGAATATGCCTATCCTCTGCCCCTTGCCGACCGTAAGGAGCCCGTTTATGGCCCTGATGCCGACGTTCAGCGGATTATCTATCCTCTTCCTCGATAGGGGGTTTGGAGGGGTGGCGTACAGCGGGTATTCCGTCTCTGCCTCAATGCTGCCGAGGCCGTCTATCGGGTTTCCGAGCCCGTCAAGCGTCCTGCCAAGCAGGTGCGCCCCGACTTTGACGGACGCGCTCATCCTCCGGGCCACTATCCTGCTGCCCGGGCCTATGCCCCTAACCTCGCCTAAGGGCATGAGGAGTATCTTGTCCTCGGAAAAGCCCACGACCTCGCACTGTATGGGGTCGTGTCCGTCCTTCGGGAATACGTGGCAGAACTCGCCTACTGACGAGCCGGGGCCGAGGCCCTCCATCACGAGGCCCACTACGCGAGTGACCCTGCCGTGGACGCGAAGAGGGTTTATCGCGCCAACTGCCCTCGCGTGCCTTCTGAGGCCCTCAATCGCGGCTGTATGCGTCTGCAAGTTTTTCCTCTACTTCGCTCATTATGGATTCTATTGTCGCGTCTATCTCGCCGAAGTTCGTTGCTATGAGGGCCCCGCCCCTTGATACGAGATCGTCGGCTTCCACGCGCATCGCCCTCACGCCTCCGCAGTATTTCAGAAGCTCCGGCCTGCTCTGGTTCACGACCTCGAAGTCCTTGGTGTTGACCCTTATGGTTATCTCGCTGCTCGCGACCACGGCGCGGAGCGCCGTCCTCAGGCACTCGAGTATTCCGTCTTCCCTTGCGGCCACCTCTCTCTGCACGACCTTCTTCGCTATCGCGAGGCAGAGCGCGGTCATATCCTTTTCGCATGACCTGAACAGCTCTTCCCTGAAGGCGGCCAGGTCCCTTACGATACCCTCGAGGCCGCTGAAGTGCACCTCTGCCTTTCTGGCGCCGAGCTCGAAACCGGCCTTTTCACCGGCCATGAATCCCCTCTGATAGGCCTCTTTCTCTATGACCTCGGCCCTGCTGCCGACGTCCTCGACGACCTCGGCGAGCGGGATCTCGAACTGGTTCGCCAGGCAGAACGGCTCATCGCTGATCCTTACGGCGGTGTTCTTGATGACCTTAGATGAGTACATCCCCGCCCCTTCCGGACCTTACGAGCTTGCCTTCCTGCTCGAGCCTCCTCGCTATCTTTATTACCTCCTGCTGCGCCCTCTCCACCTCGGAGAGCTTCACAGGGCCCTTTGCCTCCATGTCTTCTCTCAACATCTCGGAGGCCCTTTCGGACATGTTCTTCAGGAACTTGTCCTGAATGGCCTCGTCCGAGCCCTTGAGCGCGAGGCAGAGCACGTCTGTGGAGAGCTCCTTTATGATGAGCTGCAGGCCCCTGTCGTCCACTCCAAGGAGGTCGGCGAAGACGAACATCTTCTCCTGTATGCGCATGGCGAGGTCAGGGGATGCCTTCTCTATGACGTCTATGATGTCGCTCTCGGAATTCGAGTCTATCTGGTTCAATATCTCGGCGGCGAGTTTTATTCCCTCTACGGACGCACCCTGGTTGGATTCGGCAGAGAGCATCTGCTCGCTTATCAATGATTCGAGCTCCCGGACCGCTGCCTGAGGTATCCTCTTGAGGTTGGCGACGCGGAGCATGACCTCACCCCTTTGCCTCTCGTCCTGGAGGTTCAGGAGCACCATCGACGCCCTGTCAGCGTCGAGGTGCGCGAGTATCAGGGCTATTATCTGCGGGTGCTCGTCCTTTACGATATTGGCGACTATGGCAGGGTCCATCCATTTGAGCGACTCTATTCCGCCGCCGCCCATCTCCCTGGTTATCTGGTCGAGTATGTACTGGGCCTTGTCAGCCCCGAGCGTCCTTACCATGACGTTCCTCGCGAACTCGAGGCCCTCGACAAAGAGGTCTCCCTTGTCGAGCATCTCTATGAATTCGCCCACCACGTGGCGCCCCATCTGGAGAGAGACCGATTCCTTCCTCACCATCATGCCGCCCAGTAGCTGCATCTCAGCGGGGGTCATGAACTTGAAGACCTCGCTCGCGAGCTCCTCGCCTATGTTCATCAAGAGTACGGCGGCCTTCTCCGGCCCTGTGAGCCTCGGTTCCTTAGCCATAATCCGTTACCTCTCTTTGATCCAGGTCTTCAGGACCATCGCGACCTGCTGGGGGTTCTCCTTGACCACGCCCTTGAGCCTGTCTACAGCGTCCCTGTCCTGGTCAGTGCCCTTCTCAAGCAACTCTCCGTGGGCCGCGCCAGCGGCAAGCGCGGCAGGCATCTTCCTCTGCATATCCTCGAGCACGGCCGTTTCCCTGGTTACCCTCTTGATGAGCGGCCTCACTATGAAGATGAGCACGAGCAGCGTGATGAGCACTACTGTGGCGTACTTTATTATTACAGGTATGAGATGTGGCGGGATATAGGATCCCTTCTCCTCAACTGCCTCGGCAATTGCAGCCTCTACATCCGATATGCTCTTGTCAAAGGGCGTGCTCACGACGCTTATCACGTCCCCTCTCTTCTCGTCATAACCTACCGCTGCCCTGACCATTTCCGTGTACCGGCCTATCTCGTCGTCGGTCCTGGCCGTATATGTCCTTGTCTCGTTGCCCTGGCCGTCCTTTCCGATTTGATAAGTGCCGTCCACGAGGACCGAGACTGCGAGCCTCTTTATCGCGCCTATAGGCTCGACCACGTGGCTCGTGACCTTGCTGATCTCGTAGTTTATTACCTCATCCTGCCTCTGGGACTGCGAGGGCGTGGCTGCCACGACCTGCTGCGGCTGGGCCGTCTCCGGCATGTTGGAGAGGACCCCTGGCACGCCGTAGTTAGAGGTGCCGCCCACGCTCTTTTCCTTGTTCCTCTGCTCGCTCCTTACCACCTGGCCGTCCGGGTCGAACCTCTCCTCGGTACGCTCCACGTGCTTGGTGTCTACCTCGACCGATACCCTCGTGACGACTTTGCCAAGCCCCACGGTCTTCTCCAACATGCTCTGGAGGCGGTGCTCGTAGTCGTTCTCCAGCCCGCGCTTGTACTCCATCTGTCCGGCCGAGAGGCTTAATATGTCGCCCTCGCCCGATTCACGGGTCCACATCCTGCCAGACGTATCCACAACCGCGACGTCGTCGGGCTTCAGGTTGTCCGTGCTGTTCGCGACGAGGTGTACTATCGAGCTCACCTGTCCCTGCGTCAGCTCCTTGCCGGGCTTTAGCTTCACGATGACCGATGCCCGCGCCTTTTTCTGCTCGTCGAGGAAGACCCCCTTTTCAGGGAGAGCAAGGTGCACCCTCGCCGACTCGATCTCCTTTATCTGTGTGATGGTCCTGCCGAGCTCGCCCTGGAGGGCGCGCTTGTAGTTGACCTTCTGCACGAAATCAGTGACGCCGAAGGCGGTCTTGTCGAATATCTCGAAGCCGACGCCGCCGCCCTGGGGGATGCCCTCGCCAGCGAGCTCCATCCTCGTCTCGTAGACCTTGTCCGCCGGGACGCTTATGCTCGAGCCGTCCACCTTGTAGGGGACCCTCTTCTCCTTGAGCTTCTCGATGACCGCTCCCGAGTCCTCGTCAGAGAGCTGGGTATAGAGCACCTGGTACTCGGGCCCCTGGTTCCATAGAATGAGCACCGCTATTGCCGCTATTATCACAGCGGCGGCCCCGAGCGCTATCGCTGGCCTGCCCCCGATGAACGCCTTTATGTCCTGAAGGAATTTATCCATCCGTTATACCTGCGTCCTCATTATTTCCTCATATGCCTGGACAAGCTTGTTCCTCACCTGCACCATGAGGTTGAAGGAGAGGTTCGCCTTCTCAATGGCTATCATGGTCTCGTGTATGTTGTTGACCTGGCCCGAGGCAAGCCCCTGTATTGCCTGGTCAGCCTGGGCTTGCGCCTTGTTGACCTTTTCTATCGATTCCTTGAGCACGTCGGCGAATCCGGTCGAATCGCCCGTTGCTCCGGCTGCCGCCTTTCCGAGGGAATCTATCTGGGCGCCAAGCGCCCCTTTTACCGAATCCACCATAAGACCTTCTCCTTAATGCCCTTTACTGGCCGAGCTCAAGGGCCTTCAATGCCATCTCTCTTGTCGCTTTGAATGCCGTGACGTTCGCCTCGTAGCTCCGGGTCGCGGCTATCATGTTCACCATCTCTTCCGCCGCGTTCACGTTCGGATACGCGACGTACCCTGTCCTGTCAGCGTCCGGATGTCCTGGCTCGAACTTGTACTTCAATGGCCTCGCGTCCTCGATTACGCCTGAGACCTTGACGCCGTTGTTGTATGCGGCGGACGCGTTCTTCAGCTGCTCCGCAAAACCCGTCTGGGGGTGCGTCTCGAAGACTATGTCCTTTCGCCTGTAGGCGCCGCCCGTAGCGGTCCTGGTCGTCTCGACGTTGGCGAGGTTGCTGGCTATGATATTCATACGGAGCCTCTGGGCCTCCATGCCCGAGGCGCTTACCGAAAAAAGGTCAGCCATCTCTTACCGTCCCCCTTCCCTGATAGCCGTCATCAGGAGGTTGAATTTGCTCTTGAGCATCTTTGAAGCAACCGTGTACATGAGAGTGTTCTCAGAGAGGCGCGACATCTCGCCCTCTATGCCGACCGAGTTTGCGTCATAGCCCGGCAGGTCCGTGGCCCTGTCGAGGACCACAGGCGCATTGTACGAGGCCCCTGTAGCAGTGGCGAGGTGCCTGTCATTGGTGCCGGTGAGATAAACGTCGGTCGAGGGGCCCTCGGTCCTTTTCCTGAGCTCAGATTCGAAGTTGATGTCCTTGGCCCTGTAGCCGGGGGTCTCCTGGTTGGCGATATTGGACGAGAGGAGCTTGTGCCTCGACGCGCGCAGGTCCATCGCGTTGCCGAGGAGCCCTATTGTCTTGTCGAAGATAGCATCAGTCATGGCGTCACCTTATTGATTCTTGAATATCTGTTAAGAAGATTTTGCAAATACCATACCAAAGCATAAACGTGGTACTGGCCTTGCCTTTCATCGGGGCGGGGTTGAGGCGCTGAAACGGCAGATTTTGCCTATCCGGGCAAAACCTGCCCATATTCCTTGAGTTTATTGCGCAATGTCCTTACAGAAATACCGAGTATCCTGGCTGCGTGGGTCCTGTTTCCTTCTACCTCGCCAAGGGTCTTTGTTATAAGGCCCTTTTCCATCTCCCAGAGCGTCATTAAATTGGCGCCGCAGACATCTGTATTCGCGTCATGAAGGGGCTCGATCGCCGCCTCTCTGGCTATCTCGTCGCATGGCAGCAGGTGGCCCTTTTCCAGGGTCTTGCCCTGGCAGAGGAGCACAGCCCTTTCGATGGTGTTCTCCATCTCCCTGATATTGCCCCTCCACTCATGGGCCGTTATGAAATCCATTGCATCACTGGAGACATCCTCAATTCGCCTCAGGTACTTGGCAGTGAACTTCTTGATGAAATGCTCTGCGAGGTGCCTTATGTCCTCCCCGCGCTCGCGCAAGGGCGGAAGGGTGAGCGGGAATATATTGAGCCTGTAGTAGAGGTCCTCCCTGAAACGGCCCTCCCTCACCTCTTTTTTCATGTCCCTGTTGGTCGTCGCGAGTATGCGTATGTCGAGCGGTATGGGCCCCCTGCCCCCGAGCCTCTCTACCTCTTTTTCCTGTATCACACGGAGGAGCTTTGCCTGGAGCTTCAAGTCCATCTCGCTTATCTCGTCGAGCAGTATGGTCCCCTTGTCCGCGAGCTCGAACTTGCCCTGCCTTGAGGAAAGGGCCCCCGTGAAAGCGCCCTTTTCGTGTCCGAAGAGTTCGCTTTCAAGGAGGCTGTCGGGGATGGAAGCGCAGTTGACTGCGATGAACGGCTTGTCACATCTTGGGCCAGACTCGTGGATAAAGCGAGCAAGGAGCTCCTTGCCGGTGCCGCTCTCGCCTGATAGCAGCACCGTGGCGTCGCTCGATGCCGCAACGAGCGCCATAGAGACGAGCCTTTGCATCTGGTGGCCTTTGGCGAGCATTGATCTGCCCTTTGTTTCGAACCCGTCTGCCTCGTTGATCCTGAAGGCCTTCTCGACCGTCTCTTCAAGGGCCTCGAGGGTAAAGGGCTTCAGGATAAAATCCACGGCCCCTTCCTTAACCGCCTCGACCGCCTTCTGTATTGTCCCGTATGCCGTGATGAGAAGGACCGGCACCCTTGGCAGAGCCTGTTTTATCTCTTTCAACAACTCCATGCCGCCCATTCGCGGCATGTTGATATCGCTTATAACCATGCCGAAGCCGCTGTCGAGCTTAGAGAGGCCGTCCCTGCCGTCTTCGGCGAGGACCACTTCGTAGCCCTTGCGCTTCAAGGCCTCCTCTATGGCGAGTCTCATGGCCGGTTCGTCGTCTACTACGAGGACCTTCTTCATATCCTCATCTCCCTTTTCGCGGGTATTCCGATTGTGAAGGCCGTGCCTTCTCCGGGCGTGGAATCCGCCTTTATCCATCCGGCGTGCGCGTCCACCACCGAAGTCACTATGGCGAGCCCGAGCCCGGTGCCCCTCTCCTTTGTAGTGAAGAAGGGGTCGAAGATCCTGTCGAGCTCCTCTGCCGCTATGCCCCTGCCGTTGTCGCTGACCTTTATTTCCATCTGGCGCGTCCCGTCCTTCTCGACCAGTCTTGTTTCCACCTCCACCCTGCCGTTCTCGTCAACGGCGTCGAGGGCGTTTATTATGAGGTTAAGGAAGAGCTGGCGAAGGAGGTTCGGGTCGGCCGCGATGACCGTTTCACCGCTGTGCGAGACAGTTATCTCAACGCCGCTTTTCTCGCGGCCTTTCGCGAGCAGAATCGAGTCCTCTATGGCCTCTCTTACGTCGATTATCTTGAGCCTCGCCTCCGGCGAGTTCGCGAACAGAAGCATGTTTGAAAGGAGGTTGTCGAGCGACTTTATGCCCTTGCTTATCTGCTCTGCGAGATTTCTACTGCCGTCTCCGGCAAGCTCTCTTTCGAGGAGGGTCGCGAATATGGACATCGAGCCCAGGGGATTTCTTATCTCGTGCGCTATCCGGGCCGCCATCTCTCCCATCGCGGCAAGCCTCCTCGTCCTCTCGATGGCCCTGTTCTTCTCAGCGAGCTCGGCATTCAATTCCTCGACCCTGGTCTCCAGGACCGCGTACTGGTCCTCCAGCTTTTTCGAGGCGTCCCTGAAGACGTTGAAGGCGTCGTTCAAGAGCTCAATGGGTATCTCGGCGGTCATGCGCCCTCCTGAAGGCCCGCGGCCTCCTTGAATATACGTTCGGACCACGGGGAAAGCTCGCCGCCGGTCTCCTTCAATTCCTTGAGCGCGGCCTTCTTCTCAGCGTCCCTTCCGAGCCTGGAGAAGCACTGGGCCATCCTGTAGAGCGCCCAGGACCTCTCCTCTTTATCGTTTGCTTCCATAAGACCGACAGAGAGCCTGTATCCCTTCGCGGCCCTGTCAAAATCGTTGATGTCGAACGAGGCGTCGGCGTAGCGGGTGTATGCCCTCGCAGCGGCCCTCACATAGCCTTTTGCGTTGAGCGCCAGGGCCGCCTTTTCGAAGAGGGCTGCGGCCTGCCTCAGGCTGCCGGACTTGTAGACCGATTCCGCCTTCATCACCATCAGCTCCGGGTCTGCCGGGCCGCTATAACGGACGACCTCGGCGTGCTCGCCCTTTTCAAAGGCTATGCGGGCCTCTATCTCGGCAAGCTCCGCCTTTTTCGCGCTCTTCGGGAACCTCGTCCTGAAAGCGCGCAGTTGCCTTTCGGCAGCCCCGGTGTCCCTCTGGCTGAGATAGACCCGCACAAGGAGCAGCATCGCCTCTTCCGCGACCTGCGGCGCTCCCATCTTTGCCGCGCTGTCGAGCATGCTCACGGCCTCGCTGCTCAAGCCTGCCTCCATCGAGGATGTGCCGAGCTTCAGGTATATGTCGGCCTTTTTGCCAAAGGGTATGCTCAACGGGGTCTCGAGAAAGAGCTTGAGGGCGGCAACGTGGTCGCCCTTCCTGTATAGCGAGTCGAGCCATTCATATAAGAGCACCGACGAGAGCTTGTCGATATCCTGGCGGACCGTGCTGACCGGGTATTTCGTGGCAAACCCGGTGACGTCCTTGTAGGCCTCCTCAAATTTTCCAAGCCTTATCCTGGCTGCTGCACCGCCTCTTGCGACCGAT
Organism: uncultured Thermodesulfobacteriota bacterium; assembly: GCA_964508625.1. Lineage (GTDB taxonomy): Bacteria > Desulfobacterota > GWC2-55-46 > GWC2-55-46 > GWC2-55-46 > UBA5799. Next base: position 3,753 of record CAZDUP010000019.1, on the reverse strand, counting down.
TCATAGAGCTTCTCGGCCTTCAAGAGGTCCTCCGCCTTGCCTGAGGAGAACCAGGCGTCAGCAAGGGAGAGTGTCGATATGGCCCACTCCTCGCCCTTGAGCTTCTCCTTTGTCCTGCCGTAGAGCGTTGCCGCATCCTCGAGCTTGCCTCCGGCAAGGAGCGCGTCACCCTCCTTAAGAGTCAGGAAGGTCTCCAGGAACTCCTGCTTGGGATATCTCGCCCTTATGGATGCGTAGGCATATCTTGACTCCTGCCAGGCGCCGCGGGTAAGATAGGTATCCGCAACGCTAAGCCGCGATATCGGGTCAAGCTCCTCGATGTCTCTGACGTGCTCCTTGTACATGGGCCAGGCAAGTTCCATCTCACCTTTTATGATGGCGGTATTGGCGAGCCATACTCCGGCGTCCTTGTAGCCTGCGTCAAGGGACCTCTTGAACCAGTCCCTGGCGTCCGCGAATTTCTCCTCGAAGTATAAAAGCCTGCCCCTCCTGAAGAGGGCATCAGGCCTCAAGGCGTTCTCCTGACCGGCTGAAGCCCTTGTAAAGTATCCGGCAGCCTCCGGGTAAAAGCCCTTTCTCTCGAAATGGTCGCCTATGATGAATAATGCAAGACTGGTATAATCCGATTGGTTGGCCCTGACGACGGTCTCAAGCTCGGTGTGCTGCATTTTTTCTGAGTAGAAATCGGCTATGGCCCTGAGGACTACCGCGTTCTGAGGCTCCTTCTGGGCAGCAGACGCTCCCTGAAGGCCCTTCGCGATGGAATCGGCGCCAGTGAGCGCTACGCCAGGGACTATCCTGAAAGGGCTCGTGAGGGGGGCCATGTATAGTTCCTGCTTCAGAATATCTATTGCCTTTTTCCTGTAGAGCCATCTCCACGAGTCGTTGAATGCGATGAGCCTCTTTGCGTCGGGCTCGAGCAGGCGCGATTCATCCCTGGGCCTTGCCCCCTCTTTTCTGCTTAAGAGGCTCGAAGGCGGATACACGTCTATGATCACCCTGAACGGCCCGGGCCTCGACGAGTGCTTTACTGTTGCGCCCTCAGAGACCGAGACCTCTATGGTAGACAGCTTTCCAGTCTTGTCATTGTCCGCCGTAAGCCCCTTGACCCTGATGTAGTCTGTAGCAGGGGTGTGGGCGAGCTTGGAGGTCTCAAGCTCGCGCATGCGGATTAAGATCCTCTCGCCTTTAAAATCGACCTCGACGGGGATCTCTTCGGAGAAGATTATGGTGAGCCTGTGGAAGTCCTTCTGCTGGGAAGCTCGCATTGCGACGATCTCGGCTGCATAGGCCTTCCAGCCGACAGATAGCGCAAGAATGAGGACGATTATGAACAGGGGTCTTTTCATGGCTGTCGCATGGAGATATAGCAACAACCATGCCAGGAAGGAGAACGCAGCGCCTGAAACACGGCCAGCGCCGCAACTAAATGAAACTTTTCAGGTACTTACAGCTTATTCCGAAGACTGCTTATGATTGGTTTTATGACGAGTAAAAGAGGGGTTATATGGCAGATTCTACGCTCGATATGGCGTCAGATGTCAAATTCATGACCCGGCGAGCTCGTTTTCGGGCTCCGGGCTTTCATCAAGGAGGCCCTTCCTCTTCATCTTCTCAATGAGTGTGGTCCTGTTGAGGTTCAGGTACTCTGCGGCCTTTTTCTTTATGCCGTTCACGCGCTGGAGGGCCGTGAGGATGAGTTCCCTCTCGAAATTGTCAACCGCTGTATTGAAGTCAAGGCCTGACTCAGGCAGGCTGACCTGCGCCATTGCCGCGGCCGAGGCCTCGCCCCTGGAGTTACGTAACTTGTCCGGCAGGTCCCTGGGCGTGATATGGCTCCCTTCTTCCTTCAATACGACAAGGCGCTCGATCAGGTTCTCAAGCTCTCTTATATTGCCCGGCCAGTCATATGATTCGAGGAACCTCAATGCGTCCGAGCTTACGCCCTTCAGGTCCTTCCTCTTGCGGCAGCACATCTTCTCCATGAAGTGGTCCACAAGGACCGGAATGTCTTCTTTGCGGTCACGGAGCGGCGGCAGGTGCATTGGGATGACGTTCAATCTGTAGTAGAGGTCGTTCCTGAACTTCTTCTCCTCGACCGCCTTCTCAAGGTCCTGGTTTGTTGCGGCGACCACCCTGACGTCCACCTTTATGGTATTGCGGCCGCCTACCCTCTCGAACTCCTTTTCCTGCAGGACCCTCAGAATCTTGACCTGGAGCCCGGGGCTCATGTCCCCTATCTCGTCGAGGAATACAGTGCCGTCATGGGCTGCCTCGAACCTGCCGATCTTGGTCGCAATGGCCCCTGTGAAGGCGCCCTTCTCATATCCGAATAGCTCGCTCTCGAGGAGGTCCTCGGGTATTGCCCCGCAGTTTATGGGCACAAAGGGCTTCTTGCTCCGCGCGCTGCCGTAATGGAGCGCCCTTGCCACAAGCTCCTTGCCAGTGCCGCTCTCGCCGAGGATGAGCACCGTCGAGTCGGTATCAGCTATCTTGTCTATCGTGTCCCTGACCTGCTGTATCTCGGAGCTGGTGCCCAGTATGGCGGTGGTGCAGCTCTTCTTTATCTCGTCCTTGAGCTTGGTGTTCTCCTGCTTCAGGCTGTGGACCTCGATAGCCTTTTCAATGGTGACAAGGAGCTCGTCCTTGCTGAAGGGCTTCTTCAAATAGGTGAAGGCGCCTACGCGCATGGCCTCGACCGCGGTCTCGACCGATGCGTAGCCGGTAAGTATTATGCAGGCTGTGTCAGGGGAAATCGATTTGACGGAGCGGATGACCTCGATGCCGCTCATGCCGGGGAGCTTGAGATCAGTCAGGACTATGTCGAAATCCGACCTCCTTGCGAGGTCCAGGCCTGTCTCGCCGTTTGCGGCGGTCGAGACGCTGTGTCCGTTCATGTGGAGTATTTCGCTAAGGTTCTCGCGTATATACTCTTCGTCCTCGACAAGAAGGATGTTGCAGCCCATTGAACGGTATCTCCTGATGCATGTCTTGTGAGTATGTGACTTTTGGCACGCATTATAGAACAACTCACCTGCTGTGTCAATATTTTGAACAGGCTCGATAGAACAGGTGGACTGTTCAGCCACCAGTTTGACAATGGTTGGCCAAATGATATATTGAAGTTAACCATACGGAGGTGCTGGGCTAATGTCCGATTCGATAAGGGAAATATTCACCGTAAATCTCGGGGTGAAAAAAGAGGAGCGGGTCCTTGTTTTCACGGACCTGATAGAGCCATCAGAGTCTGTTACAGGCGATGAGAAAAAGAGGCGCTCAGCCCTGGTGGATATTGCCCGGGAGGTGGCTCAGACCGGGAGCGGGCTCTGCGAGGTCGAGTACATCGAGTACCCGGCAGTTGGCAGCCACGGCAAGGAGCCGCCAAAGGAGATGTGGGAAAGGGCCTTCGGGGCCACGGCCGTAGGAGAGCTCGAGCGAAAGGGCGTACTGGGCAGGATACTGGAAAAGTCAGCTGCCACAGAACACCTCAAGGAGGCCGAGCAGATACTGGCGAAGCTCGGCAGCTCTCCGCAGGCCATAATCGCCCTCTCCAACTATTCTACCTCGCACACCAGGTTCAGGGACTTCCTAACCAGGGTAATGGGCGTGCGCTACGCGAGCATGCCGCTCTTTGAAAGGGAGATGCTCTGCGGCGCAATGACCGCTGACTGGAAAGAGGTCGAGAAGAGGACAAAGAGGCTCGTCGAGATGATATCCGGCGGGGACAGCGTCTTCATAACGTCACATAACGGC
>CAZDUP010000018.1:8903-15743 GCA_964508625.1 uncultured Thermodesulfobacteriota bacterium | reverse complement strand
CTACCCCGGCTCGCGCGCCCCTCCCCCTGCCTTATGCTCGCTACGCATTATGCCCGGTTTATTTCAAGACAAAAAACTTCACCACCCGAGCTTCAACCTTTCTGCCAGCCTCTCCGGCAGGCCAGCGGCAAGTATCTTCTCGGCGGTCGAGTGTATGTCGTACTCTATCCTGTAGAAGTTCACCTGGTTCTTTTTTGTATCATAGATGAGAAACGATGCCCTCGGGTCCCTGTCCCGCGGCTGCCCGAGACTGCCAGGATTGATGAGATACCGTAAGCCCTTCTTCAGCTTTATCCTGCTCTCGCCGTTGATCGCTATCTCGCCGTCTTCTTCGCTGTATGCGACCGGGACATGGGTGTGGCCGAAAAAGCAGAGGCCGAGGGTGGCGCGGACCTCCTTCATCAGCTCGAAGTTCCTCGAAGCGTCCCTGGCGCCCATGATGTACCTGTCGGTGTCGTTGACCCAGCCGTGAATGGCGAGGAATCTCCTCCCGACAAGCAGGCTTCTCGGCAGCCCCTTCAGGAATTCCATGCCCTCCTCTTCCATCGCCTCTCTTGTCCAGTAGACGGCGGCTGCTGCGTGGTAATTGAAATTCGATGGCTCCTCGAAACCGGCCACCCTGGAGTCATGGTTGCCCATTACGCACTGGGCCCCGTTGTCCTTAAGCAGCCGGATGCACTCATTCGGGTTGGCGTTATAGCCGACGATGTCGCCCAGGCAGATTATCCTGTCTGCCTTGAGCTGCCCGGCTGCATCGATGAATGCGGTGAGGGCTTCGAGGTTCGAATGGATGTCAGAGATGACGGCGTAGCGCATCTGGTCAAGGTCGCGTCAAAAGGGCTTCAGTGGATCGTGCCCTTGACGTCCTCTCCCTCGAATACGGCCTTGCCGGTCTGAAACGGGTCGCTGGTGAACTTGTCGCGGCAGTTCTTGCAGAGTATGTAGATGAGCTCCTTTGAAACGTCCTCCTCGAGGGCCTTGGCGTCCATGCTCTCCATTGCGTCGAGAAGGTCGTTGATCCCCTCTTCCACGTCGCCCTCGAAGTCCTCGAGATAGCCGTCGAAGTCGGCGAAGCTCTTGATCTCAATTATATATTTCAAGTTGCCCTTGGGGAGTTCCCTGCCGCAGCAATGGCACCTGAGTTTCTGCATTATTTTTTGATACCTTTCTTAACCAGACTGCCGGCTTAATTGCGGCAAAACGGCAATCAAAGGGCCGTGGCCAGCCGCTTTTTGTCCAATCTTACCCCTAAAGATGCCGCTTGTCAAACCAAATGGGACGTGTTAAATTCGCCTGATGTCCTACGATGTTATCCTTTCCCGGGACTCCTTCCTCCTCTCAGTAGAGCTCAGGATTTTCTGGGCCATAGCCTTTATCTACGGCGCGTCGGCGCTGCTGCACGTCCTCCATATAGCGAGCCGGGGCGCACTGGCCGGAAGGACCGCATACCTGCTCCTCTGGGCAGCAGCGGTGCCCCATGCCGGGCTCATCATCTACCGCACCTTCGAGGCAGGCAGGGCCCCTTTCCAGACCCTTTACGAGAGCCTCTCATGGTTCGCCTGTTCTGCCGCGCTCACGTGGCTTTTCGTATCGCGCAGGTGGAACGGCTTTTACCTTCCAGGCGCGCTCGTATCCGTCCTTGCGCTTGGAACATGCCTTTATGCCCTCCTGTCTCGCTCTCCTGCGATCGAGCCGCTCTCTCCGCCGCTGCAGAGCTGGTGGTTCGAGTGGCATGTAATACTCGCCTTCTTCTCTTATGCTGTATTCATAGTGGCCGCCTCGATAGAGATATGCTGGCTCGTCTTCAGGAGAAGCTCAGCGTTTTACGGCCTTGCTCAAGAGCGGCTCAAGGGCTTTCACGATACAGCGCACAGGCTCGTGCTATTCGGCTTTCCGCTCCTCACGTTCGGAATATTCTCCGGCGCGGCATGGGCGAACGAGGCATGGGGCCGCTACTGGAGCTGGGACCCGAAGGAGACATGGTCGCTCATAACCTGGACGGTATTTGCCGTGTACCTGCACTCAAAGACAATACCTTCTCTCAAAGGCATGCCCGCCTCCGCCCTGAACATCCTGGGCTTCATCTGCATGCTCATGACCTTTCTGGGCGTAAACTGGCTCGCCAAGCTCCTGGGGATACCGAGCCTGCATATATATTCGGTGTAGGGTCATGAACATATCAGATATATCCTCATTCTCTGCGTTTAGACGCGCCTTTGCCTGGTCATACAGGAAGCTCGCGTCCATCGAGACCTCCGTCTATCTGCTCTGCCTCCTTGCCCTCTCATTCATCATCGGCACTATATTCCCTCAGGGCGGAGACTTTGAAGAGTACGTAAAAGAGGGCGGCAGGTTCGTTCTCTTTGTAGAGGCCTTTGACCTTCTCGATTTCTTCTCCTCCCCTCTCTTCCTTTTCATTGCACTGCTATTTGTGCTGAACCTCGTGATATGCACGTACGAGAGGTACAAGGCGCTGTTCGCAAAGCGCAGGTTCCCCGATTCGTTCACGCCTACCAGGAGCTTTCTGGTCACGCAGGACGCGGCCCGGGCGCACGAGGAGACGAGGAAAATATTGAAGGAAACCGGCTTCAGGCTCGTTGACAAGGACAGCGCCTGGATAGTCATGGAAAAAGGGCTGCCGTACAGGTGGCTCACATGGGGCTACCATGCCGGTATAGCAGTCTGCCTCGCCGGGGTCCTGTTGACATTCCTCTTCGCCTTCGAGGATGCGATAACGCTCTCGCCCGGCTCTGCCCAGACGGTAATACCCTCGGCCACAGGCCGCGTTCAGGGCCTCTGGCAGGACGCCTCTCCACAGACCGACTTTCACCTGCTCCTCGATTCGTTCACGACAGAGTACGAGGAATCGCACGAGCTCGACTACCCTGAGGACAAAAAGACGAGGCTCGCGATGGGCCTCGGCTGGAAGCTCCCTGAGCACAGGATATCATCCGACCCGCTCTTCGCTACAGACTGGAAGGCAGGGCTTAAGGCAGTAAGCTCCAGCGGTACGACGCTTGCGGAAAAAGAGATCGAGATAAACGAGCCGATGAAGCACGGCGGCTACACGTTCTATCTCATGGGCTTTGAGCAGCGGCTGAAGCTCCGGGTAAACGACAGCTTCATGCCGCTCGACGTAAAAGCCGACGACGAGGTCATCATACCGGGCAGCACAGTTAAGCTCAGCCTGGGAACACTGCGCGCAGGTAAGGTCAAGAGGCTCGACGGCTCTGTCGATGAGCTTACGCCTTATGTTACGGCAAAGGATTCAGCCAGCAAGGACGACCCGGCCCTCCTGAGGCTCAACCAGTCTATCATCGTGGACGGAAACATCGTCACGCTCGTCGGCTTCACTGAGCAGGCGATACTGAGCTACAGGTACGACCCAGGCGTGGTGCTTCTCTGGATAGGAGGCATCATCGTCCTTGTTGCTCTGGCCATGCGCCTCTACGGGTCTTATTACATGCTCGCCTACACGGTCGATGACGCTGACGCCATCGTATCCGTCAACTTCAATATCACCTCAAAGGGCATCTTCGCCCATCCTGAACGCATCGAGGCAACGATAGAAGAGCTCCTTACGGCCGGGGACCTGAAGCCGATGGCCCTGCCGGATGCCCCTGCCCCATCCAATCCCTTCGCATAAATTCCGCCGCAGTGGTATCATCTTCTGATGGAGATACGGGCTTTCATAGACGAGATACTCTCAAGACCTGACCTGCGCGAGGTAGTCCACCATGAGGAGATGCCTGCCAGGGAGCCGGTCTATGCCGAGACATCCGATCCTCTCGACCCGGCGCTGAGTGACGCCCTTTCATGCCTCGGCATAAAGGGCCTCTTCAGCCACCAGGCCGAGGGCATTGATCTCATACGCGCAGGCAGGAACGTCGTCGTTATGACGCCGACGGCAAGCGGCAAGAGCCTAATATACAACATCCCGGTCGCAGAGGCCCTCCTGAACGACCCTGAGGCGCGGGCAATGTACATCTTCCCCTTGAAGGGCCTTGAGCAGGACCAGCTGGGCGCGTTCCGTGAGCTTGCCTCAAAGCTCCCGATAGAGCGGCCAGAGGCGGCTTCCAAAGGAAAACGAAAGGCCTTTGCCCCAGGCATATCCGAGATATACGACGGAGACACCAGCGCGTACAAAAGAAAGAAGATACGGGAGGCCCCTCCGGCTGTAATCCTCACAAACCCGGACATGATCCACCTTGCCATAAACCCCTTTCACCAGAAGTGGGAGCGGTTTTTCAGGAACCTGAAATACGTCATAGTGGACGAGATACACACCTACAGGGGCGTTTTCGGCTCGCATGTGGCGAACGTGCTGAGGCGGCTCAGAAGGATAGCCAGGCTCTACGGCTCTGACCCGGTATTCATAGCATGCTCTGCGACCATAGCAAACCCCGGAGAGCTCGCCGGGATGCTAACAGGTGTAGAATTCGAAACAGTCCTGAAGAGCGGCGCACCGCAGGGCAGAAGGCATTTCCTGTTCCTCAACCCCTCTTTCGGCGTAAGCCCCTATACCGTAGCGACGCGCCTTTTTGCCTCGTCCATACGGGCCGGGTTCAAGACGATCGCCTTCACAAAGGCGAGGAAGATAACCGAGCTCATGCACTCGTGGATACGGGACGGCTTCCGTGACATAAACGATTCGGTCAGCTCATACCGCGCCGGCTTTCTGCCTGAAGAGAGGCGCGAGATAGAAAAGAGACTATTCTCAGGGGAGCTATCAGGGGTGATATCGACGAGCGCCCTCGAGCTCGGGGTCGATATAGGCGGGCTCGACGTCTGCATTCTCGTCGGCTATCCCGGCACAGTAAGCTCTACATGGCAGAGAAGCGGAAGAGTTGGCAGGAGCGGCAGGGACTCGCTTATCGTGATGGTCGGCCTCACAGACGCGCTCGACCAGTACTTCATGAGGAACCCGGTCGATTTCTTCAGGCGCTCATCTGAGGCAGCGGTGCTCGACCCATACAACCAGCCTATCATCAAATCGCATGCCCTCTGCGCCGCGTCAGAGAAGTATCTCAGGAAGGACGACCCGGTGCTGGATATTGCGAGGGTAGCCCCTGTGCTCGATGAGCTCGAGGCAGAGGGCAAATTGAGGCGCGGCAAGATGGACGTATGGTTCTCGCGAAAGAAGTACCCGCAGATGGAGGTATCTATCCGCGAGGCCGGAGAGGCCTATTCGATATTGAAAGACGACGGAACGCTTTTAGGCGAGTCGAGCTCGTCGCGCGTCCTCTATGACCTGCACCCGGGCGCGATATACCTGCACAAGGGCGTGCAATACAAGGTCACAAAGCTGGATATGCGCGACAGGGTGGTCCTCTGCAGGCCGGCCAATGATATAGCCTACTACACGAGGGCCATCACCAATGAGGAGTCGGAGATACTATCAGAGGACGAATCTATCGAGCTCGGCGGTACGGCCGTCAAGTTCGGAAGACTTCGCATAACCGAGCGCGTGCTGGGCTACAGGAAAAAGCACATCTATACAGAGGCGCTCCTGGGAGAGTTTCTCCTCGACCTGCCGCCGTCGATATTCACGACGACAGGTATATGGTTCAAGGTAGATGAGGAGATATTGAACAGGATAAGGAAAAAGGGCTTCAGCACGGGCGGCGCGCTGCATGCGGCAGAGCACGCGGCCATAGCCGCGCTGCCGCTCTTCGCCCTCTGCGACAGGATGGACCTCGGAGGCGTCAGCTACCCCATGAACCCGGAGCTTCAGAGCGCGGCCATATTCATCTATGACGGACACGAGGGCGGGGTCGGCCTCACGAAAAGGGGTTTTGACTGCGTCCGTGACTGGTTCTCGGCGACTGCGAGTTTAATGGAAGACTGCTCATGCGAGGTCGCCTGCCCCTCTTGCACGCAGGACCCCATGTGCGGCAACAACAACGAGCCTCTGGATAAAAGGGGGGCGATAATGATACTGATGGATATCCTTAGAGATTAAAAGCGCATCAAGCATCCATCACAGTCATTGCGAGCGATGCGACAATTTTTGCAGGATAGCAAAAATTGAATGCTGCGCCGAAGGTGCGGCAGCCCGAAGGGTCGAGCCCCAGGGAAGGGGCGAGATAAGCAATCTCATCACGCTCGCGTTGCCTGAAGGCATGCGATAGCATCGACGCTGAAGTTCCTCGCAATGACAGCCATTAGTTCTTAAATAAAATAAGCCCCGCCGAATGGCGGGGCTTATTTATTGATTCTTCGCTTTGCTCAAAATGACAGAATTAAAGCTCCTTCAGTACAGCCTCACCCATCTCCACGCAGCTCACCCTTGTCATGCCCGGCTGCATGATATCAGCAGTCCTGTAGCCTTTTGCCAGCACCTTTTCGACAGCCCTCTCTATCATGTCCGATGCCTCGTTCATGTCAAAGGAGTACTTGAGCATCATGGCGGCAGAGAGGATGGTAGCGATGGGGTTCGCTATGCCCTTCCCGGCTATATCCGGCGCGCTGCCGTGTATGGGCTCGTACATCGCCCTGTTCTTCGTAGAGCCGAGGCTCGCTGAAGGCAGCATGCCTATGGAGCCGGTGAGCATCGAGGCCTCGTCAGAAAGTATGTCGCCGAATGTGTTCTCGGTGACGATGACGTCGAACTGCCTCGGGTTCCTTATGAGCTGCATGGAGCAGTTGTCAACGTACATGTGGCTCAATTCCACGTCAGGGTAGTCCTTGCCGACCCTTATGACGACCTTTCTCCAGAGCTCTGTTGTCTCAAGGACGTTGGCCTTGTCAACGCTGCAGAGCTTCTTTCCGCGTTTCCTTGCGACCTCGAAGCCGACTTTTGCAATGCGCTCTATCTCAGGCGTGGTATATACCATGGTG
>CAZDUP010000018.1:0-8893 GCA_964508625.1 uncultured Thermodesulfobacteriota bacterium | reverse complement strand
GGTGTTCACGCCGCGCTCTGTGCCGTCCGGCAGCGTTTCCACTCCCTTCGGCGTGCCGAAGTAAAGGCCGCCTGTGAGCTCCCGAACCACGAGGAGGTCTACACCCTCTATGACCTCCGGCTTCAGGGTCGACGCGTCTATAAGCTCGCGGTATATCTTTGCGGGCCTTAGGTTAGCGAAAAGCCCCAGCTCTTTTCTCAACGCGAGAAGCGCCCTCTCGGGCCTTATCGAGTAGTCGAGCCCTTCCCATTTGGTGCCGCCGACAGCGCCGAGGAGCACGGCGTCGCTCTTCTGGGCGAGCTTCAATACCTCGTCAGTGAGCGGCTTGCCGTGGGCGTCAATGGACGCGCCCCCGACAAGAGCTTCTGTAAGACTGAATTCAGCGGAAAACTTCTTTCCAGCTGCCTTCAATACCTTTACGGCCTCACCCATTATCTCCGGGCCGATGCCGTCGCCGGGCAGAACAGCGATGTTGAACCTTTTCACTTGCAGCTCCTTGGGGACGAATTTAAAATCACGCGAAAATCAAAAAAGGTGCTAAGAAAACTCCGGCTTAATTCACGCTGCTAAAAAGCCCCATATGCGAGGCCCCGATTTAAATCGGGGAGCGAGGAAGGAGGCGTACTCTTTGCCGTACGCCGCTACTACGAGCGACGATGATAACAAAGCAGAAAGACTTTTTGAGAAGCCTTTAAAAGGTAGAGCCCGCTATCTTCTGCAAAACTTCCATGAAGGCCGCAAGCCCGGTAAAGGGTATCACGACCGTGCTCCGCCTGTCGTTCGAGAGCTCGGCAACCTGGAGAAACCTGCCGCCTTCGTTCTCCTTCAGGTCCACGAAGAGCGTCTTGTTCTCAACATGCAGCTTCTCGGTGAAGAGGACCTTGCTCTTAGTCCCTTCCCTCTTCATATGACCCCCTTCTTCCTTATCGACTCCATCAGCCCTCCGGCCTTGATGAGCTCCTGCATGAACGGAGGCACCGGCCGGGCGTTGAAGCTCTTGCCCTTAGTTACGTTCACAATCGAACCGCTGTCCATATCGACCTCGAGCACGTCGCCCTGGTCTGTGGCGCCGAAGACCTCGTCCGATTCGAGTATGGAAAGCCCCATGTTAAAGGAGTTCCTGTAGAATATCCTCGCGAAGCTCTTTGCGATGACGCAGGAGACACCCGCTGCCTTGATGGCGATGGGCGCATGCTCCCTCGAAGAGCCGCAGCCGAAGTTCTTGTCGGCTATTATGATGTCTCCCGGCTGCACCTTTGACGCGAACGCCGGGTCCTCGTCCTCCATGCAGTGCTTTGCCAGCTCCTTTGGGTCGGACGTATTGAGATACCTCGCGGGTATTATCTTGTCAGTGTCGATATCCGCCCCGTACTTCCAGACCTTTGCCCTGAACTTCATCTGCTCACCTCTTGTAAAATTTATCTCTTTGCTGCGGTAACTATCTGCAATGTCCTGTCGAAAAGGAACGTACGCCTGAAGTCCCTGAAGCCCAGCTCTGAGAGCAGCGACTGGATGTCCATAGCGGCCCATTCCCAGGCTGAGTCGCCCTCGAAGAAGGTGAAGAAGACCGATTGCAGCCTTCCCGCCGTCCCATCAGCCTTGTGAAAATCCATTATTGCGAGCCCGCCGCCGGGCCTCAACACCCTCAATGCCTCTGCGAGTATCTCCCTTACCGCTCCCGGCGGAGCCTCATGCAGGCCCATTGAGGCGACCACCCTGTCGAACGAACTATCAGCAAAGGGCAGCGTCGCGGCGTCAGCCCTTACAGGGCCCAATTTTACTCCAGCGCCTCTCGCCTTCTCTCTTGCGACCATTAACATGCCGTGGGTCACGTCAAGGGCAATCGCCTTAGCGCCCCTCTTCGCGGCCATGACCGAGAGGGTCGCTGTGCCGGAGAATATCTCGAGCACCCTGGCGCCTTCGGTTATCTCAGCCTGGTCCAGGAGCCTCTCCCTCAAGCGCTTCTCGCCGCCGAAGGGCAATGAGGCGAGCCATACGCCGAGGTCATAGAGCGGCGCGAACCAGTCGTAGAAGAAGTAATGCGGGGGCCGGGGCTTTCTCATCGGAGGAGTCAGGCCCCGTACGGGCCCCTTATCTCGACACCTCGTCAGGGTGGGCTATCCTGCCCTTTATGGCAGTTGCCGCGGCAATGGCCGGGCTCGCGAGATAGACCTCGCTCTTTGGGTCGCCCATCCTGCCGACGAAGTTCCTGTTTGTCGTGGCAAGCGCCCTCTCTCCTGCCGCAAGTATGCCCATGTGGCCGCCGAGGCACGGGCCGCATGTGGGCGGGCTGATGACAGCGCCAGCCTTCAAGAATATATCGAAGTAGCCGAGCTTCATGGCCTGGTTGTATATAAAGGGCGTCGCAGGGATCACGATGAGCCTCACGTACTTGGCGATCTTCTTGCCCTTCAGGAGCCTGGCCGCCATCTGGAGGTCTTCGAGCCTGCCGTTAGTGCAGGAGCCGATGACGACCTGGTCGATGGTGATGTTCTTGAGCTCCGAGACGGACTTTGTGTTCTCCGGAAGGTGCGGGCACGCGACCGTCGGCTCTATCTTCGCGCAGTCGTACTCCCTCACGTCTGAGTATATGGCGTCAGCGTCGCTCTCGTAGAACTTGTATTGCCTCTGGGCCCTCCCCTTCATGTAGGCCTCTGTCGTCGCGTCAGGCGCGATGATGCCGCTCTTCGCGCCCGCCTCTATGGCCATGTTGCACATGGCCATGCGCGAGTCCATCGAGAGCTTCTCTATGGGCGTGCCGGTGAACTCCATTGCCCTGTAGAGCGCGCCGTCAACGCCGATGTCGCCTATGACCCTCAAGATCAGGTCCTTGCCGCCGACCCATTTGTTGAGCTTGCCCTTGAAGATGAACTTTATGGACTCAGGCACCTTGAACCAGAGCTCTCCGGTTATCATTGCGGCCGCAAGGTCCGTTGAGCCGACGCCTGTCGAGAATGCGCCGAGCGCGCCGTAAGTGCAAGTATGCGAGTCAGCGCCGATGACAACGTCGCCTGGCACCACTATGCCCTTCTCAGGAAGGAGCGCGTGCTCGACGCCGACCTCTCCGCCCTCGAAGTAGTATTTGAGCCCCTGCTCCTTCGCAAAGTCGCGGAGTATCTTTACCTGCTCAGCGCTCTTGATGTCCTTATTTGGCGTGAAGTGGTCTGGCACGAGCACGACCTTGCCCTTATGAAATACCTTTTTCGCGCCAACCTTCCTGAATTCCTTGATTGCGATGGGCGCCGTTATGTCGTTGCCCAGCGCGATATCCACCTTGGCATTGATGAGCTGTCCGGGCGTAACTTCCTTTAACCCCGCATGCTTTGCAAGAATCTTCTCGGTAATCGTCATCGGCCTCATGCTTACTGGTAACCTCTCGCTTTCGTCAGTATGTGATTGAGCTCGTTCTGTATGCAAGAGCGCTTACAGCGTAAGGCTCTCCCGCTTGTCTTTCTTCCTGTATTCGAGCCTGTTGAGTGCGTTTATGTACGCCTTGGCGCTTGCGACTATGATGTCGGTATGCGAGCCCTGCCCGAGGACTATCTGGTCGTTCTCCTGCAACCTGACAGTGACCTCGCCCTGGGCGTCCGTGCCGCCAGTGATGGCGTTGACCGAATATTTGAGGAGCCTGCTCTTAGTGCCGGTCATCGAAGCGATGGTATTGTACGCCGCGTCAACCGGGCCGTCGCCAGTGCCGGTCTCCTTGACGGCCCTGCCGTCTATTTCCATCTCGACCTCTGCCGTGGGCTGGGTATCGGTGCCGCTCCTGACGTTGAGCTTCAAGAGCCTGTACCTGTCGGGCATCTCTATGCGAAGGACCTCATCCTGTACTATCGCCTCGATGTCCTCGTCAAAGACCTCTTTTTTCTTGTCCGCGAGCTTCTTGAAGCGCTCGAAGGCCCTGTCGAGGTTCTCTGCAGTGAGGTCGAAACCGAGCTCGGCAAGGCGGGTCTTGAATGCGTGGCGGCCCGAATGCTTGCCGAGGACGAGCGTGGAGCGCGATATGCCGACGGACTCGGGCTTCATTATCTCGTAGGTGGACTTGTCCTTTAAAAGGCCGTCCTGGTGAATGCCGGACTCATGAGCAAAGGCATTGTCGCCGACAATGGCCTTATTGGGCTGGACCATTATGCCCGTTATGCCGCTTATGAGGCGGCTCGCGGGATAGATCTGCTCGGTGATGATATTGGTCTCGAGGCCGAGGATGTCCTTGCGGGTCTTCAGTATCATCACGACCTCTTCGAGAGAGGCGTTTCCCGCCCTCTCGCCGATGCCGTTGATGGTGCATTCTATCTGCCTCGCGCCGTTGGTGACCGCCGCCAGAGAGTTTGCTACCGCAAGGCCGAGGTCGTTATGGCAGTGGACTGATATGACGGCCCTGTCGATATTCCGGACGTTGTCCCTGATGCCCTTTATGAGCTGGCCGAACTGCTCCGGGAGCGCGTAGCCCACGGTATCGGGGATGTTAACTGTTGACGCGCCGGCGTTGATTACCGCCTCTATCATCTCATAGAGAAAGGCGGGCTCTGTGCGCGACGCGTCCATGGCAGAGAACTCCACGTCGTCCATGTAGCCGCGCGAGCGCTTTACCATCTCTACCGCGCGCTCAAGGGCCTCCTGGCGGGTGAGCTTGAACTGGTGCTTGAGGTGTATTTCAGAGGTCGATATGAAAGTGTGTATGCGCGTCCTTGCAGCGCCCTTCAGGGCCTCGGCTGCCGCGTCTATGTCCTCGGGCTTGCACCTGGCAAGGCTGCATATGACCGGGCCTTCGACCTCGTGGGCTATCCTTCTGACCGAGTCGAAATCACCGGGAGAGCTGAAGGCGAAACCGGCCTCTATGACGTCGACTCCGAGCTTTGCGAGCTGCTTTGCTACGGCTATCTTTTCCTCGACGTTCATCGAGGCGCCGGGGGACTGCTCGCCGTCCCTTAATGTAGTATCGAATATCCTTACCCTGTTATCCATCTGCCTTCCCCTATCTGTGGAGCCCCGCCTCCTTCATGTCCTTCTTGTCCTTGGCGGGCGCTTTCAAGGTTATCTTCCTGCGATTGTCTATTATCGTCGTAATCGGCCCCGAGGCAACGTACCCGAAGGTCAACAGGAATAGCATCACCGGCGGGTTCGCGGCCACGACGATCAATAGGAAGATGACCCCCACGAGGAGCCTGAAGGGCGTCCTCTGGGAAAGGTTAAGCTCCTTGAAGCTGTAATAATGCACGTTGCTTATCATGAGGAACGCGAGGGCGTAGACGAGCACAAGCACCGTGACGTGCCTGACCATCTCCTCTCCCCTTCCGATATAGAAGAACATCAGCACGGTGGAGCATACGAGCGCGGCCGCCGCCGGAATCGGGAGGCCGTTGAAGCGCTTGCTCTCAATAGTGGTTATCTGCACGTTGAACCTCGCGAGCCTGAGCGCGCCGCAGACCACGTAGAGAAAGGCCGCGAGCCAGCCGTACCTGCCGAATGGGCGCAGCGCCCACGTGAATATCAGCACCCCCGGCGCGAGGCCAAAGGCTATGAGGTCGGCAAGTGAGTCGTACTCGACCCCGAACTTGCTCGAGGACCCCGTGAGCCGCGCTATCCTGCCGTCGAGCCCGTCGAGTATGCCGGAGATGATTATGGCAATAGCGGCATACTCGTAGTTGCCGTCCAGCGAGGCTATGATGGCATAGAACCCGCCGAAGAGGCTCGCCGAAGTTATTAGGTTCGGCAGGAGGTAGACCCCCTTCTTGATCTTTGTCCTTTTCTTTTCCTCGTTCTCGATGACTATCTCGTTGTCAAGCATTCCAGCACCCCAGTATTGAAGAGCCCGCGCTCACTTTGTCGCCAACCTTTACGTTGGCCTTGCAGTTCACGGGCAGGTATACGTCGACCCGGGACCCGAACCTTATTAGTCCGAACCTCTGGCCCTTATCATAGCTCATGCCGGGCTTCGCGTAGCAGACTATCCTTCTCGCAATGAGTCCGGCTATCTGGTTGAAGGCAAAGCGCGCGCCTCCCGGCCCTTCCATTATTACGGCGTTCTGCTCGTTGTGCATGGACGCCTTGTCCAGAGAGGCGTTGAAGAACTTGCCGGGGTTGTATATAACATCCACGACCCGGCCCGGAGCCGGCACCCTGTTCACATGGACGTTGAAGACGTTCATGAATATGCAGATGCGGAGCGCCTCTCCTCTCAGGAACCTGTCATCCCTGATCTTCTCTACTTTTATTACCTTGCCGTCAGCAGGGCTTACGATGGCCGACCTGTCAGAAGATATCTCTCTTTCAGGGTCCCTGAAAAAGGCTATGACGAAGATAGCCAGCGGAACGAACAATATCTCAAGCCAGACCAACCCAACGGCCCATGCGATTATTATACAAAATAAAGCTGCCAGTATAAAGGGATAACCTTCCCTGGCAACAGGAATCCTACCCAATTCGCCTCCCCCTCAACTCACGTTTTATAAAGCCGATACCCTCCGCTTGGGATAAGGGAGGGTATCGGGTAAAGCGCCAAAGTTTATCTGGAGCTCAGTTCCTCTCCTTGTCCACTATCTTGCCCTTTTTGAGCCAGGGCATCATGTCGCGGAGCTTTGCCCCGACCTCTTCAATGGGGTGCTCCTGGCCGAGCCTCGTTAGCGCCTGGAACATGGGCTTGTTGGCCTTGTTCTCAAGGAGCCAGTCCCTCGCGAACTCGCCGGTCTGTATCTCGCGGAGTATCTTCTTCATCTCCTTCTTGGTCTCATCCGTTATGACCCGGGGCCCCCTCGTGAGGTCGCCGTACTGCGCCGTGTTGCTGATGGAATACCTCATGTTCGATATGCCGCCCTCGTATATGAGATCAACGATGAGCTTCAACTCATGCAGACACTCGAAGTAGGCCATCTCAGGCGGGTAGCCCGCCTCTGTGAGCGTCTCGAATCCGGCCTGTATGAGGGCCGATGCGCCGCCGCAGAGCACGGCCTGCTCTCCGAAGAGGTCTGTCTCTGTCTCGTCCTTGAAGGTCGTCTCGATTATCCCGGCCCTGCCTCCGCCTATGGCGCTGGCGTATGCAAGGGCGACCTGGAGCGTGTCGCCGGATGCGTCCTGGTGGACCGCCACAAGGGACGGAACGCCGAAGCCCTTGGTGTACTCATGCCTCACAAGGTGGCCAGGCCCCTTGGGAGCGGCCATGAATACGTTCATGCTCTTCTCCGGCGCTATCTGGCCGAAGTGGATGTTGAAGCCGTGGGCAAATGCGAGGTACGCGCCCTTCTTGATGTTCGGGGCTATCTCATTCCGGTAGAGGTCGCCCTGGAGCTCGTCAGGGACTAGTATCATTACAACGTCCGCGCCCTTTACCGCCTCTGCCACGCTCTTTACAGGCACGCCCGCGGCCTCTGCCTTTTTCCATGAACTACCGTCCTTCCTCAAGCCGACCGTCACGTTCACGCCGCTGTCCTTGAGGTTCAGAGAGTGGGCATGGCCCTGGCTGCCGAAGCCTATGACGGCGACCTTTTTGGAACGTATCTTTTCCAGGTTTGCGTCTTTGTCGTAGTAGACCTTCATCTAACGGGGTTCCTCCTGAATGTAATCGATTTGTCTGAATTCGATCTCTGCCTTACGCGGTCACGTTTACTTCTGCTTGGGGCTCCTTGCCATTGCTATCCTGCCGGTCCTGACTATCTCTTTTATGCCGAAGGGACGGAGGAGCTCTGTCATGGCCCTTATCTTCTCCTCGTCGCCGGTTATCTCTATGGTGTATGTCCTGGGGCTCACGTCAACGACCTTTGCCCTGAAGATATCGACAATGGATATTATCTCGGCCCTGGTCTCGGCATTGAGGTTCACCTTTATGAGGGCAAGCTCCCTCTCGATGTGCTCCTCGCCAGTGAAGTCGTAGACCTTTATGACGTTCACGAGCTTGTTGAGCTGCTTATTGATCTGCTCCAGGACCTTGTCGTCTCCGCTCGTGACGATAGTCATGCGCGATATCTCGGGGTCGAGCGTCTCGGCAACGGAGAGGCTCTCTATGTTGAAACCCCTGCCCGAGAAAAGGCCGGATATCCTGGAGAGGACGCCGAACTCGTTGGAGACAAGGACTGAAATTGTATGGCGCACGAAAGACCTCCTAAACCAAGAGCATCTTGTTCAAAGGCTGTCCAGCAGGGACCATCGGGTAGACGCCCTCGAACTGGTCGATCCTGAAGTCCATGAGCACAGGCCTGTCCTGAACGCTCAGGCCCTGCTTCAGTACCTTCTCGACCTCCTGCGGCTTCGTGGCGCGCAGGCCCACTGCCCCGTATGCCTCGGCGAGCTTCACGAAATCAGGCGCCACGGATATGCAGGTATGCGAGTACCTCTTCTGGAAGAAGAGCTCCTGCCACTGGCGCACCATGCCTAAGACCATGTTGTTCAATATGACTACCTTTACCGGGAGCTTATACTGCACTGCCGTGGCAAGCTCCTGTATGTTCATCTGGAGAGAGCCGTCTCCCGCGATGCCCACTACGGTCTTATCAGGGAAGGCGAACTGCGCGCCTATGGCAGCGGGGAAGCCAAAGCCCATTGTGCCCAGGCCGCCCGAGGTCAGAAACGTCCTCGCGCGGTCGTACTTGAAGAACTGGGCGGCCCACATCTGGTTCTGGCCGACCTCGGTCGTTATGATAGCGTCTCCCTTTGTGAGTTCGTAGAGCTTCTCTATG
The DNA here is from genome assembly GCA_964508625.1 of uncultured Thermodesulfobacteriota bacterium. Classification (GTDB taxonomy): domain Bacteria; phylum Desulfobacterota; class GWC2-55-46; order GWC2-55-46; family GWC2-55-46; genus UBA5799. The sequence continues at coordinate 224 of CAZDUP010000018.1, read as the reverse complement.
ACGTACTGGGGCTTTATCTTGCCCTTGGAATCCTGCTTGTATGAAAGCTGGTGGTTAGCCTGCCAGCCCCTCACCTCTTTGTGCCAGCCATCGAGTCCCTTCCTGTAGTCCTTCAAGGACTTTGGCAGCGCCTTCAATACGTCCTTCAAAACGGTCTTGACGTCGCCGACTATCGGGATATCGACCTTGACGTTCTTGCTTATGGAGGTCGGGTCGATGTCGAT
>CAZDUP010000017.1:12703-16049 GCA_964508625.1 uncultured Thermodesulfobacteriota bacterium | reverse complement strand
ATCCCTATGCTCGCTTCGCGTTATGCCCCGTGTATTTTATACAAAAAAACCTATTGTACTCTTCTTTCCTCCAGAATCCTGCCCACCTCTTCCATCACCCTCTCCACTATTTCAGACTCCTTCACCTTGCCTACTGCCTTGCCCTTTATGTAGAGCATGCCGGAGCGGTCGCCGCCTGCTATGCCAACGTCCGCATCTACGGCCTCTCCGGGGCCGTTCACCACGCAGCCCATTATGGCGACCTTGACCGAGTCCGTGAGGCCGGATAGCCTTCTCTCAATCTCTTCGGCTATCTTCACGCTGTTGAATTTCAAGCGCCCGCAAGTGGGGCATGAGACGATTGTCGCGCCGCGCTTTCTGATGTCGAGGGCCTTCAGTATCTCCCAGCCTGCCCTCACCTCATCGACAGGGTCGCCCGTCAAGGAGACCCGCATCGTGTCACCGAGGCCCTCTGAGAGGAGCACGCCTAGGCCAACGGCCGACTTTATGCTTCCGGCAAAGACCGTGCCTGCTTCGGTTATGCCTATGTGAAAGGGGTAATCGACCTTCTGGGCAAGGAGCCTGTAGCTCTTTATCGTGAGCGGCACGCTCGATGCCTTGAGCGAGATCTTTATGTCCGTGAAGTCCATGTCCTCGAGGATTGCGACGTGGCGCATGGCGCTCTGCACGAGCGCCGCAGGCGTGGGATGACCGTACTCTGCGAGTATGTCCTTCTCGAGAGAGCCCGCGTTCACGCCTATCCTTATGGGCACTGACCTTTCCTTCGCGGCCTTAACGACCTCCCGTACCCTGCCGATGTCGCCGATGTTGCCGGGGTTTATCCTAAGGCAATCGACGCCGCCCTCCAGGGAGGTGAGCGCGAGCCTCCAATCGAAGTGGATGTCAGCCACGAGCGGGATGGAGATGGACCTCTTTATCTCGGCTATTGCCTTAGCCGCCTCATCATCCGGCACTGCAACGCGGACTATCTCGCAACCAGCCTCCTCGAGCGCCTTTATCTGGGCAACAGTTGCATTAACGTCAGCGGTAGCGGTGCAGGTCATGGACTGCACCGGGATGGGGGCGTCGCCCCCTACCCTGACATTGCCTATTCGTATCTCTCTTGTCTTTCGTCTCGCCATTCGCGTATACCGGAACTGAAAATATACTATAATCCGTTTCTCATTCCAATTACTAATCTTGACCGGCGGCGTACAAGGATAGTATTCTTTTCATCCTATGAGGATCGAAGAGGTAAAAGAAATCGGGCCAGCCCAGGCCTTCATTGCCCTGCACGGGCTTGGGATGCCGTTCCTGCTGAACGGGGCGAGGTTCTCATATGCTGGCGCTGGGCCTCTCGCTATCATCAAGACTGAAAACAACGTCACTACCGTTGACAACAGGCCCGCAGGATTCAAAGACCCCTTCGAGGCAATAGCCTCACTCCTGCAAAGATTAGATAAGGCACCGGGACCCTTCCCGTTCAGCTCCGGGGCGGTCGCGTACTTCTCCTACGACTTGAAGGGGCTCATCGAGCCGAAGGCTTGCGGAAAAGGAAAAGAAGGCCTCCCCATACCCGACTGCATGGCAGGCATATACGACCCGATATTCGCCTTTGACCATGAAAAGAGAACGGCCTTCCTTATCTCGGCAGACGACAACAAAGAACGGTTCAATAGATACCTCAAATTGCTCAAGGCAGGCGCGAGTCCGATGGCGGCCGGGGTTGGCAGGGCCGCGTCCATGCTCTCGGATTTTTCGAGGGACGAGTACATAGCCGCCGTGGTCAAGGCAAAGAAATATATAGCAGCAGGGGACATTTACCAGATAAACCTCTCACAGAGGCTCACCATCGGCTGGCATGGAGACCCGCTTGCCATGTACCTCTCGCTTGTCGAAAGATACCCTGCGCTCTACTGCTCGTTCCTCGATTACGGGGAGTTCCAGATAATCTCAAACTCGCCCGAGAACCTCCTGCGGGTCGCGGACGGAGTTGCCGAGACATCCCCCATAAAGGGGACCAGGGGACGCGGCAAGAGCCGGGATGAAGACCTTGCCCTGATAGATGAACTGAAGGCCAGCGCCAAGGAGATGGCCGAGCACGTCATGATAGTGGACCTTGAGAGGAACGACCTCGGGAAGATTTCAATACCTGGCTCTGTCGAGGTGGCATCCTTCGCGGGGATAGAGACATACCCGCACCTGCACCACATGGTATCGACGATAAGGGGCAGGCTCAGGCATGGCATCAGCGCGCCGGAAGCCTTGAGGCAGATATTCCCAGGCGGCTCCATAACGGGCGCGCCAAAGATACGGGCAATGGAGATAATAGACGAGCTCGAGCGCCACTCGCGGTCGATCTACACAGGCGGCATCGGCTGGTTCGGTGCTGACGGCTCGGCTGATGTCGCGATGGCCATAAGGACAGCCGTGCACAGGGACGGCCGGATATATCTGAACGTGGGCGGCGGAATTGTCGCGGACTCGGTGCCTGAGGACGAATACACGGAGACGCTCCTTAAGGCGCGGGACTTCCTCGAGGTGCTTGAATTGGGAGGGGCGCATGAGACTTAAGGTCTTTATGAATGGAAGGATGGTACCTGAGAACAGGGCCTGCGTCTCGGTCTTTGACAGGGGTCTATCATACGGCGACGGCCTCTACGAGACCATGAAGGCCAGGGACGGAGTTCCACTGCACCTTGCTGAGCACCTTAAGAGGCTCAGGGCCGGCGCCCGCTTCCTCGGGATAACAGGGATAAAGGGGTTCGAAGAGGAGATAAAGGGGGGCGCGATAGAAAGGCTCCTCAAGGCAAACGGCCTCTTAAAGAGAGAGGCCTATGTGAAGCTCCTTGTCACCAGGGGAGTTGACATGGCGAGCCACCTGCCCTCAAAGGGGCTGAGGCCGACTCTCATCATAATCGCCAAACCCATTGATACCGCTTCGATAAGATGCATGCAGGAGCGCGGGGTCTCCGCTGTCTTTGTCCACGGGATCACCCCTGCCCTGCCAGGGGTAAAGTCCCTTAATTACCTCCCGAGCGTGCTAGCCAGGATAGAGGCAAACCAGCGCAAGGCATCTGAGGCAATATTCGTAAAGGACGGATTTGTCACCGAGGGCAGCTCATCGAACGTCTTTATCGTCAGGGGCGGCTCCCTCATCACGCCCCCCCTTTCCGGCTCACCGGCAGAGGGCGCGCTCGCCGGGGTGACAAGGGCCGCCGTGATGAGGGCAGCTTGCGAAAACGGCATACGGGTGCGGGAGGCGAGGCTTCGCCCGAAGGACCTCTTCACTGCAGACGAGGCCTTTATCACCAACTCCATAATGGACGCTGTCCCGCTCGTCAGGATAGACGGCAAAAAGGCCGGG
>CAZDUP010000017.1:9708-12693 GCA_964508625.1 uncultured Thermodesulfobacteriota bacterium | reverse complement strand
GCGGCTCTCCGGGGATGCTCACCAGGCTCATGCAGGAGCTTCTCAAATAATGGCCGTAACCCTTGGCTGTCCTTGATTTTCATGGCTTGATGCGTTATATTCGCCGCATGGAATTTACTAGCGGCAAGGGCCATGACCTTGACTCTCCCGAGTCCAGGGAACTCGAACAGAAAAGGCTTCAACTCGCCGTCTTCACAGAGCTTGGAAAGGCCCTCACCTCTTCGCTCGACCTCAACGAAATCCTAAAAAAAGTGATGGACAACATAAGCGGGATGCTCAAGCCCAAGAACTGGTCCATGCTCCTCGTGGACCAGGCTACCGGCGAGCTCAAGTTCGAGATAGCCGTGGGCAAGGGCTCTGATAAGCTAAAGGACCTTAGGCTCAAGCCCGGCGAGGGTGTCGCAGGCTGGGTGGCCAGAGAGAAAAAGCCCCTCCTTGTTCCGGACGTAAGCAAGGACCCGCGCTTCTCGAAGAAGGCTGACGAGGTCTCGAATTTCACCACGCAGTCCATCATCTGCGTGCCGCTTGTGACGCGCGGCAAGTGCCTCGGCGTCATCGAGCTCATCAACAAGGTCGAGAGCGAGGAGGGCTTCTCCGAGGACGACCTCCTGATGCTCACTACGCTCGCTGACTTCTCGGCCATAGCCATAGAGAACGCGATATTCTTCCAGAGGGTCCAGGAGCTAACCATAACCGACGACCTCACCAAGCTCTACAACTCGCGCTTCCTGCACTCGAGGCTCGAATACGAGGTCGAGAGGGCGAAGCGGTTCCGCTACGAGCTCTCGATGATATTCCTCGACCTCGACTATTTCAAGGAAGTGAACGACACACACGGCCACCTGAGCGGCTCGAAGCTCCTGAAAGAGACGGCGCAGCTCATACTTTCGCTCATAAGGAACGTGGACATGGCGTGCAGGTATGGAGGCGACGAGTTCATCATCCTCATGCCAGGCACGTCGAAGAAGAGCGCGGCCATCGTGGCGGAGAAGATAAGGGCGGCCCTGAGCGATTCGATATTCCTGCGTGACGAAGGGCTCAATCTCCATCTCACCGCGAGCTTCGGGGTCGCTTCCTTCCCGGCGGACGCTTCCGGCAAGGACGAGCTAATAAGCAAGGCAGACCACGCAATGTATGACGTAAAGAACAGGACGAGGAACGGAGTGGCCGAGGCATAGGCGCTCACAGATTTTCAAGACCGATCAACTTCAAGGAGGACTCTGGCGGTATGAAAAGGCTCATCGCGCTTATCCCGGCTGTACTGCTCATCGCGGGATGCATGTCAGTAACGAAGACCGAGGGCACTAAGATAGACAGGTCAAAGGTGCTCGAGTTGAAACCAGGGGCCACGACGAGGCAGGCCGTCATAGAGGCCTTCGGCACGCCCACCGAGATCAGCTATGAGAACAACGAGGAGCGGATGGTCTACAAGTTCAAGGAGAAGAAGGTCCCGGCCTATTTCGGGGGGATGGTCGAGAACGAGGCGATCTCCAGAGAGGCTGCCACCAGCCTCGAGCTGGTCTTCCGTAACAACATCGTATGGACCTACAGGTTCAGGAGCACAGAGAACTGATCCGGAGCTTCCTCCCTTAAAATGAAAAGGCCGCCTGCGTCTTCCACGCTGGCGGCCTTTTTTCGTATCCTGTACTAATATTTTTCGGTTCGGCTTACTCCCCTGCGAGCCTCAGGACCTCGTCCTTGCACGCCTTTGAGAGCCTGAACTTCACGGCCTTCTTTGCCGGTATCTGTATCTCTTCGCCGGTCCTCGGGTTCCTGCCGGTCCTGGCGGGCCTGTCCACGAGCACGAGCTTTCCGAGGCCGGGCACCGTGAACTGGTTCTTCGCTTCCCTGTAGGCGAGCTCCGCCATCTTCGCGAGCACGTCCTTCACGGACTTCTTGGGCACGCCGGTCGCCTCCGCTATATGCTCCTCGATCTGTGACTTCGTCATAGCCATAATTTACCTCCGGTCATTGCGATTTTTTCCCGGCCAGAAGCGGCAGGGCAGATAATATTACAGGATAAGGTTCGGGCTGATTGGATACCGGGCGGCCCGGTAATTCCAATTATAGATGGTTTTGAGGCGAAATCAATCGGTGTGCGAAAAAGACGAGGGGACGGAAGGCTCTTCCGTCCCCTCGGTTCCTACTCTTCTTTTGCGGCGGCCTTCTTCCTCGGGGCCCTCTTGGCAGGGGCCTTCTCCGCCTTTTCAGCAGACTCCTTCTTGGGGGCGGCCTTCTTCGGCGCGGCCTTCTTTGCAGGGGCCTTCTCCTTCTTCTCTGCCCCCTCTTCCTTGGCCTTTGCCGGCGCCTTTGCCTTGCGGGCAGCGGGCTTCTTCGCGGCCTTTGCCGGCTCGACCGCCATTGCCGCGGCAGCTCCCTCGACAAGCTCGATTATTGACATAGAGGCGTTGTCGCCGGGGCGGTTGCCGAGCTTCAGTATCCTCGTATACCCGCCGTTCCTCTCCTTGAAGAGCGGGGCGACATCGGTGAAGAGCTTATGGACGGCCGTCTTGTTGCGCATGAAGGCGAACGCCCTTCTCCTGGCGGCGAGGCTGCCGTTCTTGCCGAGGGTTATCATCTTCTCGGCGTAGCTCCTGAGGACCTTTGCCTTCGGGGTGGTTGTCTTTATCCTGCCGTGCATGACCAGATCGTTGGTCATGTTGGCGAGCATGCTCTTAAGATGGCTGTACGACCTGTCGAATCTTTTTTCGTCCCTGTTGTGTCTCATAAGGCTTTAAGCGGTCTCCTTGTGTTCCGAGTGCATGGCATCGAGGTCCTTCCTCGAGGGAAAGCCTTCGAGCTTCATACCGAAGTCGAGCCCCATGCCGCGGAGTATTTCCTTTATCTCATTCAGAGATTTCCTGCCGAAGTTCTTTGTACGGAGCATCTCCTGCTCGGTCTTCTGCACCATCTCGCCAATGTACTTGATATCGGCGTTCTTGAGGCAGTTGGCGGAACGGACCGAGAGCTCAAGCTCGTCCACGG
>CAZDUP010000017.1:7704-9698 GCA_964508625.1 uncultured Thermodesulfobacteriota bacterium | reverse complement strand
TTGAAGAGGTTGTCGTTGAAGGCGGGCTTGCCCTCGCCCCTCTCGAACGCGGCCTCCTCATCGCCTTCCTCGAAGGTGATGAAGACGCTCAACTGGTCCTTCAGTATCTTGGCTGCTACGGCGACCGAGCTCTGCGGGTCGATGGCGCCGGTTGTCCAGACCTCGAGCACGAGCTTGTCGTAATCGGTCCTCTGCCCGACCCTCGCGTGGGTGACGTTGAAGTTCACCCTGCTAACAGGCTGGAATATCGAGTCCACCGGGATGGTCCCGATGGGCATCTCGGCCAATTTGTTGCGCTCGGAAGCGACATAGCCCTTGCCGGTGTTGACGGCAAGCTCGCAGTCGAACTTTGAGTCCTTGGATACTGTAGCTATGTGCTGGTCCGGGTTAAGGACCTCCACGGTAGAGTCGGTTATGATGTCGCCGGCCTTTACCACGCCGTTGTTGCCGCCCTTTATCCTGAGGGTCTTGGGGCCTTCGCCGTGGAGCTTGAGCCTGACCTGCTTCAAATTGAGTATTATGTCCGAGACGTCCTCCTTGACGCCGGGTATCGATGAGAACTCGTGGAGGACCCCGTCTATCTTGACAGAGGTTATGGCCGCGCCCTGGAGCGAGGACAGGAGTATCCTCCTCAAAGCGTTGCCAATGGTAACGCCGAAGCCCCTCTCCAGCGGCTCGGCGACGAACTTGCCGTAGGTCGGGGTGAGCGTGTCTTTTTCTACCTCGAGCTTTTTCGGTCTGATAAGGTCACGCCAGTTTTTTTGCATGGTTTACCTATCCTTGTTTAAATTGTAGTAAGACCGGAAAATGGGTTTTGCCGCAGCCTCGCGGGCCGCGGCAAACTGGGTCTTAAGGATCGATTACTTGGAGTAGAGCTCGACTATGAGCTGCTCGTGCATCGGCAGCGTGGTGTCGTCCCTTCTCGGCAGCCTTGCGACGGTAGCCTTGAAGTTGTCCTTGTCAAGCGAGAGCCACTCCGGTATTCCATGCCTGCTCTCCGCCGCCTTGACGTTGTCGGCGAGCCTGGCTTCCTTCTTCCTCTTGTCTGCAACTTCGATTATGTCGTTCTGCTTGACCCTGAAGGAGGGGATGTCCACCTTCCTGCCGTTCACGCGGTAGTAGCCGTGGGTCACCATCATCCTCGCCTCGCTCCTCGATCCCGCGAAGCCGAGCCTGTAGACGACGTTGTCGAGCCTCCTCTCGAGCATCGAGATGAGGTTCTCGCCGGTGATGCCCTTTGCCCTGTCCGCATCCGCGAAGGTGTTCCTGAACTGGCCTTCCATGAGGCCGTAGGTCCTCTTCACCTTCTGCTTCTCGCGAAGCTGGAGCGCGTACTCGGAGACCTTGCCCCTTGCCTGGCCGTGCTGCCCGGGAGCGTAGCTCCTGCGCTCGAACGCGCACTTGTCAGTGTAGCAGCGCTCTGCCTTGAAGAAGAGCTTCATGCCCTCGCGCCTGCATATCTTGCATACCGATTCAGTATACCTTGCCAACTTGCTTCCTCCATTCATCCCGCGCCGTTTGCGCGGCGCGCCCCCGATTCTCATTTTTTGGGGGACGCTAAAAATTGCGTTATGTTATACCCTGCGCCTCTTGGGGGGCCTGCAGCCGTTGTGCGGCAGAGGCGTTACGTCCCTTATGAGGCTGATGCTGAAACCGGCTGCCTGAAGGGAACGGAGCGCCGCTTCCCTGCCCGCGCCGGGGCCGTTTATGTATACCTCGACGGTCTTCACGCCGCTGTCCATCGCCTTTCTCGCGGCGACCTCGGCTGCGACCTGTGCGGCAAAGGGCGTGCCCTTCCTTGAACCCTTGAAGCCCTGGGCCCCTGAGCTCGACCATGCTATGACGTTCCCAGCGGGGTCGGTTATGCTCACGATAGTGTTGTTGAAGGTGGACTTTATATGGGCCACACCCCTGGATACCGCTCTCTTTTCCTTCTTGGCCTTTGCCATTCTAATCCTCCGGAACTGTATCTGGAAAACACCTGGTTGAGGCCA
>CAZDUP010000017.1:6772-7694 GCA_964508625.1 uncultured Thermodesulfobacteriota bacterium | reverse complement strand
AGGCGCCCTGAAATCGCCGCAAACAAACATTATGCTACAAAAGCGTAGCGAAAATCCAGTAAAAATTTAAGGGTCAGGCTACTCTGTCTTTCTTGCGGCCACGACGCCCTTGCGGGGGCCTTTTCTTGTCCTCGCGTTGGTGTGCGTCCTCTGGCCTCTCACCGGAAGGTTCTTCCTGTGGCGGACACCCCTGTAGCAGCCCATGTCTATGAGCATCTTCACGTGCATGGAGACCTCTTTACGGAGGTCGCCTTCCACCTTGAAGTCGGTGTCGATGGCCTTCCTTATGGCCGCGATCTGGGGCTCGGAGAGGTCCTGCACCTTTGTCGAGCGGTCAACGGCGGCCTTCTCCAGTATCTTCCTGGCGGACGTATCGCCTATGCCGTATATCTGCGTAAGGGCGACATCTATCCTTTTATTCTTCTTGAGGTCAACTCCTGAGATCCTTGCCAAATCCTTCCTCCTTTAAATAAAACGGCCGGGCGGGGATTAACCCTGCCTCTGCTTGTGCTTGGGGTTGGTGCATACCACGCGGACGACTCCGCTTCTCCTGATGATCTTGCACTTCGCGCAAATCTTCTTGACCGAGCTTCTTACCTTCATTGCAATCCTCGCTTATTTAATTACTTCGCCCTGTATGTTATCCTGCCCCTTGTGAGGTCGTACGGAGATAACTCCACCGTGACCTTGTCTCCGGGCAGTATCTTTATGAAGTGCATCCTCATCTTGCCGGATACGTGCGCCAGGACCTTGTGCCCGTTCTCGAGCTCCACCCTGAACATCGCGTTGGGCAGCGTCTCGATTACCGTCCCCTCTACCTGTATTGCTTCTTCTTTGGGCATACCTTCCTTTGTTTAACGGCTGCTGAAAAAGTCCATCTGCTGCGTTGTCTTCGTCGCTCGTCGCCTTGCATATGGAGCTT
>CAZDUP010000017.1:0-6762 GCA_964508625.1 uncultured Thermodesulfobacteriota bacterium | reverse complement strand
AGCACCAGCGGCCCATCTTCCGTTATCGCAACAGTGTGCTCGAAGTGAGCCGATAAGCTGCCGTCCGCTGTCACCGCGGTCCAACCGTCGCCCAGGACCTTTATGGCCCAGCCGCCGACGTTTATCATGGGCTCAATGGCGAGAACCATGCCGGGCTTGAGCCTGATGCCCTGCCCCGGTATGCCGAAATTCGGCACCTGAGGCGGCTCATGGAGCTCTCTGCCTATCCCGTGCCCCACGAACTCCCTTACCACCGAAAGTCCGTGCGACTCAACGTGCCTCTGCACGGCCGACGAGACGTCGTAGAGCCTGTTCCCGGCCCTCGCGGCCTCAATGGCCTTCCAAAGGGACTCTTCGGTCACCCTCATGAGGCGCTCTGCCGTTTCGCTCACAACGCCCACCGGCAGGGTAACTGCCGAGTCGCCGTAGAAGCCGTCGAACTTGACTCCAAAGTCTATGCTCAGTATGTCGCCCTCGTTCAGGACCCTCTTCGAGGGCATGCCGTGGACGACCTGCTCGTTTATCGAGGTGCAAAGGCACCAGGGATAGCCCTTGTACCCTTTGAAGGCCGGTACTGCCTTCCTTTTCTTCGTCTCTTCTTCAGCTATCTTTTCAAGCTCCAGGGTAGTTATCCCGGGCCTGACCTTGCTCTTCAGGAGAGTAAGGACCTCGGCCACGATGGCCCCGGCCCTGCGCATGGTGTTTATCTCTTGAAGAGACTTAAGAATTATGGCTTCCTTCAATGGCGCCCACGATAGACCCGGTTATCTGGTCAACGGGCCCCTTGCCGTCTATGGCCCTGTAGAGGCCCTTCTTCGAGTAGAACTCCACGAGCGGAAGGGTCTCGTCCTCGTACACCTTGAGCCTCGCCTCTATCGTCTCTTCCTTGTCGTCGTCCCTCTGATATATCTCCGAGCCGCACGAGTCGCACATGCCGATGTTCATGGGCGGGTTGAAGATGACGTGGTAGCTCGCGCCGCACTTCCTGCAGACGCGCCTGCCCGAGAGCCTCCGTACCAGCTCCTTCCTGTCTACCTCAATGCCTATGACGGCTTCTATGTTCTTGCCCATGGATTTCAGGGTAGCGTCCAATGCCTCTGCCTGAGCAATGGTCCTCGGGAAGCCGTCGAGTATGAAGCCGCCCTGGGCGTCTTCCTCCTGAATGCGGCCGACGACCATGTTCACTACTATCTCGTTTGGGACGAGCGCCCCCTTGTCCATGTACTCCTTGGCCTTCTGGCCGAGCTGCGTTTTGTTCCTTACGTTCGCCCGGAGGATATCCCCGGTCGATATCTGGGGTATCCTGTACTTTTCAGAAAGGCTCTTACCCTGTGTCCCCTTGCCAGCGCCAGGCGCCCCGAGAAGAATAAGGTTCATATGCTAAAGGCCCCTGCCCTTGATCTTTCCTTTTTTGAGAAGCCCCTCGTAGCTCCGCGCCAGCAGATGAGACTCTATCTGCTGGGCCGTGTCCATCGCGACTCCGACCACGATGAGCAATGCCGTGCCGCCGAAGTAGAACGGCACGTTGAACCTGGCTATGAGCACCGAGGGCAGCACGCAGACAGCCGCCAGGTATATCGAGCCCCAGAGCGTAAGCCTGGTGAGCACGGTATCGAGATAATCCGCGGTGTTCGGGCCGGGCCTGATGCCGGGCACGAAGCCGCCGTACTTCTTCAGGTTCTCTGCCACGTCCTTGGGATTGAACTGTATGGCCGTGTAGAAAAAGGTGAAGAAGATTATGAGCACCACGTACAGCCCGTTATAAAGAAGGCCGTCCGGGCTCAACGAGTCCGCCAGCCACTTGAGCGACGGGGTCTCGATGAAATTCGCGATCGTGGCCGGGAATACGATGATGGAGGAGGCGAATATCGGCGGGATGACGCCCGATGTATTCACCTTTAGCGGCAGATGCTGCGTGCCGCCGCCCATGACCTTCCGGCCCACTACCCTCTTGGGGTACTGTATCGGTATCCTCCTCTGCCCCATCTCCATGAAGACGATGAAGGCAACCACCGCCACCATGCCGATGAGAAGAAGGAGGACGACAAAGAGGCTCATCTCGCCGGCGCGCACAAGCTGGAAGGTGTTGTACATGGCCGACGGCATGTTGGCCACGATGCCGACGAATATTATGAGGGATATGCCGTTGCCTATCCCGCGTTCGGTGATCTGCTCGCCCAGCCACATGAGGAACACGGTTCCAGTGGTCAGGGTTATCATCGTAAGGAGCCTGAAGTCCCAGCCCGGGTTCAATACTATCTGCTCGCCAGCAGGGCCCCTCATGGACTCGAGGCCCACGGCTATCATGAAGCCCTGCAGGATGCTCAACGCCACCGTCGAGTACCTGGTGTACTGCGTTATTACCTTCTTGCCCTGCTCGCCTTCCTTCTGGAGCTTCTCGAGCTGCGGCACTACCGCGGCAAGGAGCTGTATGATGATGGAAGCGCTGATGTAGGGCATGATTCCCAGCGCAAAAACGGAAAAGCGCTCGAGAGCGCCTCCGGTGAACATCGTAGCGAAATCAAGGAGCGTGCCGCTCGCTCCGGCGAAAAATGCCGCGAGCGCCTCGCCGTCAACGCCAGGCGTCGGGATGAAGACCCCGAGGCGGTAGACAGCGAGCATTACGAGCGTTATCAGTATGCGGCGGTTAAGCTCCGGGATCTTGCTTATATTCGGAGTGAGCCCCGCCAACCTATATTACCTCCGCGGTTCCGCCTGCGGCCTTGATCTTCTCAATAGCAGATTTGCTGAAGCCGTTCGCTTTAACGGTGATGGCGGTCTTTATCTCCCCCTCGCCCAATACCTTCACCGGGAGCTGCCTCTTTATAAGGCCCTTCTCCAGTATGGACGCCGGGTCAGCGATCTCGCCGGCCTTGAAGGCAGAGGCGATCGAGCCGACGTTCACTATCTGGTAGATGGTCTTGAAGACGTTCGTGAAGCCCCTCTTCGGGAGCTTCCTCTGCAGAGGCATCTGTCCGCCCTCGAAGCCCGGCTTCACATTGCCGCCGGTCCTCGCGGTCTGGCCCTTGCCGCCCCTTCCGGAGGTCTTGCCGAGGCCTGAGCCTTCGCCGCGTCCGCGCCTTGTCTTTTTCTGGTTCGCGCCCTTGGGCGCCTTGAGCCTGTTAAGCATCTTCAATTCCCTTTAAAACGATTTTATGAGAGCCCGAATCAACGGCAGACAGGCCGCTCAGGCCTCTTTGACGCAGACTATATGCGATACCTTGCCGATCATGCCCCTTATCGAGGGGGTGTCAGCAAGGACCCTGGAGCTGTTGGTCTTCTTGAGCCCGAGGCCAAGGAGTATTATGCGGAGCCTCTCTGTTGCCGGGCGCTTCTTGAGGGTCACCTTTATCTTCTTTTCCATCTTACCTTACCTCTTGGAGATGCTTTCCGCGAAGCTCGGCCACGTGCTCGGGGCTGCGGAGCTGCTCAAGCGCGTTCATGGTGGCCTTTACGACGTTATGCGGATTGTTTGTCCCTATGCACTTGGTCAGCACGTTCGTTATGCCGACCGATTCGACCACTGCCCTCACCCCGCCGCCGGCTATGATGCCAGTACCGGGAGAGGCCGGCCTCAGGAAGACCCTGCCAGCGCCGAACGCGCCGATAACTTCGTAGGGGATGGTGCCGTCGTCGACTATGGGCACTACGATAAGAGACTTCTTGGCCTGCTCTATCGCCTTCCTTATGGCCTCCGGCACTTCGTTCGCCTTGCCGAGGCCTATGCCTACGTGGCCCTTGGCGTCGCCCACGACGACTATGGCGTTGAAACTGAACCTCTTTCCGCCTTTGACGACCTTGGCGACCCTGTTGAGGTATACGAGCTTGTCCTTAAGCTCCAGGGCGTTTACGTCTATCTTCTCCAAAAAAAGCCTCCTTGTTGGTTCCGGTTTGGAGGAAACCCCAAATCTGCGTAGTTTTCGGAACTAAAAATCGAGCCCAGCTTCGCGAGCGCCTTCAGCGAGGGCCTTTATCCTGCCGTGGTATATGCATCCGGACCTGTCGAAGACCACCTTTGCGATGCCCTTCTCGACAGCCGCCTTTGCGATCGCCTGGCCGACCATCTTCGCCGATTCGATCTTCTTGGCGTCGCCGCCGTCAAAGCCCTTCGACTGCGTCGATGCCGCGGCGAGCGTGGTGCCCGTGACGTCGTCTATGATCTGCGCGTATATGTGCTTGTTGGACCTGCGCACGTTGAGCCTCGGCCTCTCGGCCGTGCCGGTTATCTTCTTCCTTACGCGCGCCTTCCTTCTTTCCCAGCCGCTCTGCTTCACTACTCTGCCGCTCATCCGTTATTTACCTCCGGCCTTGCCAGCCTTGCCGGCCTTTCTGCGTATTACCTCTTCAGCGTACTTGATGCCCTTGCCCTTGTACGGCTCCGGCTTCCTGAACGCCCTGATGTCTGCCGCCACCTGTCCGACGAGCTGCTTGTCAGCGCCCTTGAGGGTTATGCTCGTCTGCTTCTCAACAGTGGCGCTTATGCCCTTGGGAAGCTCGTACTTCACCGGGTGCGAGTAACCGAGCGCGAGGTTAAGTACATTGCCCTGCACGTCGGCCTTGTATCCCACGCCCACGATGTCGAGTTTTTTCTGAAAGCCCTCGGTGACGCCCTTTACCATGTTCGCGATGAGCGTCCTGGTGAGGCCGTGCAGGCTCCTCGCCATCCTCGACTCGTCGGCCCTGGTGACATGCACCTGGGCGTCCTTTACGGTCACCGATACCTCGGGCCTCAAGGGTATATCGAGAGTGCCCTGGGGCCCGGCCACCTTTACGCGGCCTCCCTCGAGAGCTATCTTGACGCTTGATGGAACAGCTATCGACTGTTTACCTATCCTTGACATTTACGAACCCTTCTTGAAGTCCCTTGTGATTTATCGCGCTATTAATAGACCGTGCAGACTACTTCTCCGCCTACCCCGAGCTCCCTGGCCTTCCTGTCGGTCATGATGCCCTTGGAGGTGGATACTATCGCGATGCCGAGGCCGTTCAACACCCTCGGGATATCGTCCTTGCCTACGTATTTGCGCAGACCCGGCTTGCTGACCTTGCGTATCGAAGATATCGAGCTCTTTTTGCCGGGGCCCCACTTGAGCTGGATCTTGATGAAGCCCTTGGGCCCTTCCTTGTAGGAGGAGACTTCCTTAACGTAGCCCTCCTCCTTCAGGATCTTCGCGATGTCGAGCTTCATGGTGGAGGCCGGGAATACGATTTCCTGCTGTTTGGCCTGGACCGCGTTCCTCAGCCTTGTGAGCATGTCCGCGATCGGGTCTGTCATTGACATTTCCTGATTCTCCGTCTCTTATTAATTGTTACCAGCTGGCCTTTACTACGCCGGGGAGCTCGCCCTTCAGCGCCATCTTGCGGAAGCAGAGCCTGCACATATCGAACTTCCTGTAATAGGCCCTCGACCTGCCGCAGATGGGGCAGCGGTTGTATTCCCTGACCTCGAACTTCTTCTTCCTCTTGGCCTTTGCTATGAGTGACTTCTTAGCCAATTAAAAACCTCCGTAGAACCGTTAAGTGCCTTAGCTCCTGAAGGGCATCCCCAGGTGCTTGAGGAGGGCCTTGGCCTCCTCGTCGCTCTTCGCGGTGGTGTTGATGGTTATGTTGAGTCCCCTGATCTTGTCTATCTTGTCGTACTCTATTTCCGGGAATATAATCTGCTCCTTGATGCCGAGCGTGTAGTTGCCCCTGCCGTCAAAGGACTTGTCGGGCATGCCCTTGAAGTCCCTTATCCTGGGCACCGAGAACGACACGAACCTGTCGAAGAACTCGAACATCTTGGGGCCGCGGAGCGTCACCATGCACCCTATGGGCATGCCCTCGCGGAGCTTGAAGGTCGCTATCGACTTCTTGGCCCTGGTGACTACCGGCTTCTGACCTGTGATGGCCGTAAGATCGCGGGTCGCCGCGTCGATGACCTTGACGTCCTTCACAGCCTCGCCGAGGCCGATATTGATGACTATCTTCTCGAGCTTGGGCACCTGCATGACGCTCGAGTAGCTGAACTCCTTCATCATCGCGGGCACTACGTCTTTTGTATATTTTTCCTTGAGTCTCGGAGTCATCTGTCCAGCACCTCACCGCACTTTTTGCAGACCCTCACCCTGCGGTCGCCTTCGACCTTTTTGCCGGTCCTTACGGGACCCTTGCACTTCTCGCAGAGGATCATGACGTTCGAGACGTGGAGAGGGGCCTCTTTCTCGATTATCCCGCCGTGCTTGTACTTCGGCGAGGGCTTCTGGTGGCGCTTGACCATGTTGAGCTTCTCGACGTAGACCTTTTCCTTGTCCGGGTCAACCCTGAGAACCTTTCCGGTCTTGCCCTTTTCCCTGCCGGATATGACCATTATCTGGTCGTCTTTTCTGATCTTCAATGCCATGTTATCCAACCTTTGCCTTGTCTGATATTAGAGGACCTCAGGTGCGAGAGAGACTATCTTCATGAACTTTCTGGCGCGAAGCTCCCTGGCCACGGGGCCGAAGATCCTTGTCCCGACCGGCTCGCCATCCTTGTTTATGATCACGCAGGAGTTCTCGTCGAACCTGATATAGGAGCCGTCCGGCCTCCTGGTCTCTTTCCTGGTGCGCACGACCACTGCCCTCACCACGTCGCCTTTTTTCACCTTCGCGTCAAAGACAGCCTCCTTGACGTTGGCCACTATGATGTCGCCGATGTTGGCGATGAGCTTGTTGGAGGCGCCGATGACCTTTATGCAGGAGACCTTCTTGGCCCCGGAGTTGTCGGCGACCCCGAGGATAG
>CAZDUP010000016.1:0-16833 GCA_964508625.1 uncultured Thermodesulfobacteriota bacterium | reverse complement strand
CAACTCCCTCTCAAGGCAGTCCATGTTCCTGGACATGTTCATGGGTTTCCTTGCGCATAACCCGCTCCTCAAGGGCGGCGTGCTCGCGACCATAATATGGTGGCTCTGGTCAGGGGGCAGGTCCCAGAGGCCGTTCGTAAGAGAGCACATAATCGTCACCGTGCTCCTGTGCTTTCCGGCCATAGCGCTCGCGAGGGGGCTTGCTGCCTTCCTGCCGTTCAGGCTGAGGCCGATCCATGAAGCTGGCATATCGTTTACGATACCCTACGGAGTCAACCTGGACATACTCGACGGCTGGAGCTCGTTCCCGAGCGACCACGCAGTGCTCTTTTTCGCGCTCGCGACCGGCCTGGTGTTCATCTCCCGGGGCATTGGCGCCTTCGCGTTCGTCTACGTCTCGCTTGTAATCGGTTTTCCGCGCGTCTACCTCGGCCTGCACTATCCGACCGACGTTGCCGCCGGAGCCGTTATCGGCATTGCCATGGGCTGGCTCGGCAACGCTTATGTCGCAAGGAACAGGCGATTCCAGTCAGGCATGGACTGGCTCTGGTCAAGGCCGGGCCTTTTCTATCCCTCATTCTTCCTCATCACCTATCAGATAGCCGACCTCTTCAGCAGCAGCAGGGGGCTTCTGAGGAGCGGCATCAAGGTGATAAAGGCCCTCATCGAGTGACCCTCGTTCAGTGGCGGAATGACTGAAGCGTTTTTCCGCCAGCGGACCTCTTTCCTGCCTTCATTATCCCCGGCTTGTTTTTACGATATAGTTATGATAATCCGTAGTCATTGCCCCCGGGCATCATATGGCGGTCGCGCCGCCATATGTTCTCAGTAATCGAGGCATTCCCATGCGCCGTATTTCAGTTTTGGTCATCTTCTTCCTGTTCCTTGCCGTCTCTACGGCCTTATCCGGCGAGATCACGGCGCCGCCGTCGCCTGCCAAAGGGCAGGGATTCGAGGACTTCAGCACCTGGGCCTTGAGATGGCCGGCCGGGTGGTACAGGAACAGGGACCTGCCGGCATGGGAGCCGGACCATAAATATGCGCTCGAGGACAGGATCATACCCAACACACCTAACGGCTTTTACTACAGGTGTATCAGGGCTGGCGAGTCAGGCAAGGACGAGCCCCGCTGGCCCGCTGTCACCTACCGCGAATTGAATGACTTCTGGGCAAAGTGGAAGGCCTATCCCCTGTATGACTGGTTCAAGCTCTCTGCAAATAGGCTCGAGTGGGTCGAGATGACAGGCGGCCCAGGCGGCTATGACCACCCTGAGTGGCGCTTCGGCCCTGACGCAGTGGCATGGGCGTTCAAGAGATTTCCATATGGGCAGAGCCACGGCAACTTCCGCCACGAGTTCGAGGCCGGGTTTTCACGCTTTGACGGCGGCAAGGGGCTTGCCGGATATCCTCACGAAGTCGATCTCTGGATGGTTGCCGACTGGCTGTACATAGAAGACGAGTACCTGGACAACAGCACATGGGGGCTGGACAATAATTGGTGGGCGGTCGCGACCGCCTATATCCGCGCCATAAAGAGCGACAAGACAGGCCGCAACGTCTTTCGTCCGGTGCTCGACTACTGGTATTGGGAGGCCACGCCCTCTGGGGGCAACCCGGCCTTTGCCCCGCATGAGACATATTACGGGACTGAGATCCCCTTCGAGCTTGGCAAGACCTATTACTGGAGGGTAAGAAGGGAGCCAATCGGCGAATACGGCAGGCTTGTCTTCAGCGTATACAGCGACCCTGGGCGCGAACTTCAGATCGCGGAGACGCACATAGACATCCCGCTGCAGACGAAATTCCACGGCCCAGTGCGGGCCATGCAAAACGGAACGAACAGGTCGATGAAGGTCTCTACCGGGTGGATAGAGAACTTCAGGATCTATTAAGCGAACTATTCGGGGGAGGTATCTGGATGAGGAAGACCGGATTCATTTTTGCACTCGTGCTATGCGCAGCTCTTATGACAGGCTGCGCGGAGAAGAAGGAGCAGGCGCAGGAGCGCGAAGGGGCAACGGTCCAGAGCGCCCCTGAGGCCGAAAGACCGGCTGAGATAAAGGATGCGCCGCCTGTAGCCCCCGTTGAGCCGGAGAAGAAGGCCGCTGCGGAAGAGGAGAAGGCCGGGCCGCTCGCTGCCCCGGAAGAGAAGGCGGTGAAAAAGCAGCCAGTAGAGGAAAAGGCGGCTGAAAAGCCCGTTGAAGAGAAGACGGCAAAGGCCGGTGCGGCCGGAGCGCTCACCTATAAATCGAAGTGCTCTCCGTGCCACGGCCCGGACGGCGGCGGCTCTGTGATGGCCCCGGCCATCAAGGGCAACGAATGGGTGAGGGATGCGTCGAGCGCTGATATTGCTGAGGTCATAAAGAACGGACGGCAGGGAACGGCAAAAAAATACCCGAACTTCGTAGTGAGCATGCCCGCAAGCAAGAATATGCCTGATGACGACCTTGACGCACTGGTCGAGTACATAAAGTCTCTGAACTGACAGAGCCCATCGGCTTGACAGCATATACTGGTAAAGATAGACTTCCTTCAACTATCGATGAGCCGCGCCAATTGAACCTTAAAAGGGAGCCTGTCCATGCTCAATGCCGCTGTCCTGATCCTGACCCTCCTTGTCACGTCATTTATTGCGGCATTGCCCGCATCAGCGCAGGCTGATGCCCGGGCCGTGTCATTGACCCCGTTCTTCGGCGGATACACCTTTGACGGCAGCCAGGACCTGAAGACAAAGCCTGTCTTCGGCCTCAGGGCAGGCTACAGCCTCGATGACAAATGGGACCTGGAAGGCGTTCTGGACTATGTCTCCACTACTTCGAAGTCCGGCCAGGGCGACGCAAGCGCGTTGAACGTAAGGGTGGACGGATTGTACAACATCCGCCTGAATGAGCGGCTTGTTCCGTTTCTCGCCGCCGGGGCCGGCGTCAATACCGTCGAGTACCCGGACGGCTCTGGCGATGGTACCAGCACGAGGGCAGCACTCAATTACGGCGGCGGAATAAGATACTTCGTATCAGATGCCTGGGCGCTCAGAGGCGATATCCGTCATATCCTCGTGATCGACCAGCTCGACCGGGTGCTTGGAAATCTCGAGTATACGGTCGGCCTCAATTTCTTTTTCGGCACCGCCAGCGCTGCAGCGGCAGCAGCAGCCGCGCCAGCAGACTCTGACGGAGACGGCGTGACCGACGATCTAGACAGATGCCCCAATACGCCAAAGGGTACTGCGGTTGAGAGGAACGGCTGTCCGCTCGATTCTGACGGAGACGGCGTGACCGACGATCTCGACAGATGCCCCAATACGCCAAAGGGTACTGCCGTTGACGGGAACGGTTGTCCTCTCGATTCTGACGGCGACGGCGTGACCGACGATCTCGACAGATGCCTCAATACGCCAAAGGGCGTGGCAGTAGACGGGAACGGTTGTCCGCCGGTTATCGAAGAAAGGACGATGAGGCTCAATATCGAGTTCGACACTGACAAGGCAGATATAAAGCCTCAATATTTTGACGAGCTTAAAAGAGTGGCCGACGTGATGAACGCCAATCCGGATATCACCGTCGAGATAGGCGGGCATACGGACAACACCGGGTCTGAGGCGTACAACAACGATCTCTCGGCAAGGCGGGCCAATAGCGTTAAGGACTATCTTGTCGAAAAGTTTGGCATATCCGCTGACAGGCTAAAGGCCGTCGGGTATGGACCGTCCCGCCCTGTGGCGGACAACTCGACATCCGAAGGGCGCCAGAAGAACCGCAGGATAGAGGCGGTCATTGATTACACCGTTAAGAGATAGCCGTCTTACCGTCAGCAGGGGTCCGTACGAATAAAAAAAGAGTGCGGACCACCCTGCAACGGCGTATAATGCCGGTCAGGGGGCGACCATGCTAAAGGAATTCAAGGCGTTCGCTTTAAAGGGCAATGTCATAGACATGGCCGTAGGCATCATCATCGGGGTGGCCTTCAGCGGCATCGTCAATTCCCTGGTGGCTGACGTCCTCATGCCCGGGATCGGGCTCCTTGTCGGATACGACTTCTCCAACCTCTTCATAACGCTCAAGAGCGGCGCGGTCGAGGGGCCTTACGCGACGCTCGCTGACGCGAAAAAGGCCGCGGCTGTAACGCTCAATTATGGCGTCTTCGTGAACGCGATCGTGAACTTCCTCATCGTCGCGTTTTCAATGTTCCTGCTCATAAAGCTCGTGCGGACCCTTTGGCATGAAGCCCCTGCGCCTGCTGCCCCGGCTACAAAGGAATGCGCGTACTGCTGCGCTTCAGTGCCTGTTAAGGCCACGCGTTGCCCGCAGTGCACATCCAGCATCGGATGAGAAAAGTCCGGGCCATCACCGGCCATGCCTTCTTTGAGATACTGACCTTGTCCGGCGTGCGCCTATGAACAGACTCAAGAACAGGTCCAAAAAGATCCTCGCTCTCCTCTCGGCTCTCTTTATCGTCTATTCTCTCGCCGGATTCCTGTTGGTCCCCTATCTCATAAAGACGATGGCCACAGACAGGCTCACCGAATTTTTGCGCCGCGAAACAGTCATCGAAAATGTGCGGTTCAACCCGTACAGCTTCAACCTTCGTGTAACCGGCTTCAGGGTAATGGAGGGGCAGGAGGTCTTCGCCTCTTTCGAGGAATTGAGGGTCAACCTCCAGGGCAGGTCGCTAATAAAGGGCGGGCTCACGGTCAAGGCGCTCACAGCCGAGAAGCCCTATCTGAGGATCGTTCACAAAAAAGACCTGAGCTACAACTTCTCAGATATCATTCCGAAGGGCAGCGCCGCAAAAGAGGAACCTCAAAAAAAATCTTCCATCAAGTTCTCCTTCAACAATATCCGCGTGACAGGCGGCAGCGTTGATTTCATCGACGAGCCGAAGGGCAAGGCCCACGAGGTCAGGGATGTGTTGGTAGAGATACCTTTCGTATCGAGCATACCGAGCGAGGTCGAGATATTCGTTAAGCCCTCCTTCTCCGCCAGGGTCAACGGGACCCCTTTCGAGCTCAGGGGAGAGAGCAAGCCATTTGCCGATTCGTCCGAGACGTCGCTCGCCATTAACTTCAATGGCCTGAGCATCCCCGAGTACCTCGCCTACTCTCCTGTGCCGCTCAAGTTCAGGATGCCCTCAGGGCTCCTCTTCGCGGACCTCGACCTCACGTACATACAGTACAGGGACAGGGCCCCTGAGCTTACCTTGAAGGGCGGCCTGAGCCTCAAGGACGTCGAGCTTCAGGATGAGGAGGGCCAGAGGATAACGAGGCTGCCGTCTCTTGACATAGGCATCACGTCCATAGATGTCTTCGGCCGCAAGGCACGCCTGTCCTCTGTCGTGCTCGACAGGCCAGATGTCGCGCTCGTGCGCAAGGCCGACGGCTCGATGAACATCATGTCCCTTGTCCCTGGAGAGCGGGGCGAAGAGCCTGAGGCCGAAAAGGAGGGCGCCTTTACGCTCGACATCGAAAGGGCTGGCGCAGCAAAGGCGCGTCTATCGTTCTCTGACCTTACAAAGGAGACGCCATTCCGCCGTTCCCTCGAGCCGGTCGATCTCTCTCTCACCGGCTTTTCCACCGCTGCCGGAAAGAGCGCGGCAGCGCGGATATCGTACAGCCACTCTTCGGGCGAAGCCATCCTTGCCGAGGGGAGCATCTCGGTAAACCCGATAGCGGCAGAGATGGAGTTGAAGGCCGATGCCCTTGATCTCAAGCCGCTTCAGCCCTATCTGGACGATGTCGTTAACTTGATCATCACGAAAGGCAGGGCCTCTGCCAGAGGCACGGTCTCAGCCGGTCTTGGCGATGAGGGCACGCGCCTGTCGTACAGGGGCAGCGCGGCCGTCTCCGGCCTTTCGGCCGTTGCCAGGCCCCACGGGGGAGAGCTCATCAGGTGGGGCTCGCTCAGCCTTGACGGTATAGAGTTCGACCTCTCTCCCCGCCGCATTGTGGCAAGGTCTGTCGTGCTCTCGGACTTCAGCTCTAATATCGTCGTAGGGAGCGACGGCTCGCTCAATGCAGCCAATATCATTGCCTCAAGGCCTGAACAGAAAGCGCAGGTCCAGGCCGCTACGGGCGATGCTGGCAAGAGCGAGCCTGCCTATATGCGCATAGACTCAGTGGCGCTCCGCAACGGCAGGGTCGATTTCAGGGACCTGCACATCGAGCCAATATTTATCGCGAGCATCGACGAGGTGAACGGGCGCGTCAAGGGGCTTTACCTCGACGGCAGTTCCCTGGCGGATATAAGCCTCTCAGGCATCATCGACAAGTACGCCCCGTTCGAGGCCGCCGGGAAGATAAACCCGAAAAAAGACGCTCTCTTCATCGACATGAAGGTCAAGCTCAACGGTCTCGAGCTTAGCTCGCTCACGCCCTATTCGGGCAAATACATCGGATACGGCATAGAAAAGGGAAAGCTATTTCTCGACCTCGGCTACTTTATCGAGAAGAGGGCGTTGAAGGCGGACAACAACGTGCTCATCGACCAGATAACCCTGGGCGGGAAGGTCGAGAGCCCCCAGGCCACAAGCCTTCCGGTGGGCTTCGCCATAAGCCTCTTGAAGGACAGGAGCGGGCAGATAAGGCTTGACGTGCCGCTTTCCGGCTCGCTCGACGACCCTGAGTTCAGCGTGGGCGCCCTTATTTTGCAGGTGATCTTAAACCTCATCGAAAAAGCGGTTACATCGCCGTTCGCTGTCATGGGAGGGCTCTTCGGCGGAGGCGAGGACCTCGGCTTCGTGGAGTTCGAGGCCGGAAGCGATGCGCTCACAGAGGCTTCGGTCAAAAAGCTCGACGCCCTTGTCGCCGCGCTTTACGAGAGGCCGGGGCTCAAGCTCGACATAGAGGGTTTTGTAAGCGAGGACGATGACGCAAAAGGCCTCTCTGAGCGGAAGTTCATGAGGGCATTGAAAGAGGAGAAGATGAGGGAGACAGACGGGGCAGGCCGCCCCGCAGCGGAGGTCGACGCAGTGGAGATGGGGAAGGACGAGTATGAAAGGTATCTGTTCCTTGCCTACAAGAGGGCGGATTTCAAAAAAGAGACGAATTTTATCGGCATGGTGAAAAGGCTTCCGGAGCCCGAGCTCGAGCGGCTTTTAAGGGAGCATCTCAAGGCCACGGATGACGACCTCAGGGCTCTCGCTGCAAGCCGTTCAAACGCGGTCAGGGACCACATCCTCGGCACCGGCAAGGTAGAGCCATCACGCGTCTTCATCCGCTGGCCAAAGGAATTGAAGCCTGAGAAAAAAGAGGGCCAGAAAGAGAGCCGCGTGGAGTTCAAGCTCGAATGATGTGATTACGCTTTCCGTCTTTTATCTGAATCCTGAAGGGAGGTCCTATGTCCAGGCTGTCGTTCCAGACGTTATTCGCTTCAGGCGCGCTTTTTCTCGCAGCGCTCTCAGGCCCCGCGATCGCCGACGTGATAGTGCTCGAAAACGGGGATGTCATCACCGGCAAAGTGACGAGGCTTGAAAAAGGAGTGCTTACGGTCACTACCGCTTACTCAGAGCCTTTGAGCATACAGACAGGCAAGGTCGCGAGGATAACGACTGACGAGCCGGTCGAGGTACATCTTGCCGGTGGCGAGGTGGTCAAGGGCAGGCTCTCATCCCCTGAACCGGGCCAGGTCGTGCTCGAGCCTGGAGAGGGCAGGGGGGCTGTCACCATGAGCTGGGCAAAGGTCGAGTCAGTGAACCCGCCGCCCAAGCTGGTCGAATGGAGCGGCAACGTCTCAGCCGGCGGCAGCTCGCAATCAGGGAACACGGACAGGGCGAGCGTATCCATAGGCGCGGAGGCTGTCAAGGAAAGCGAGATAGACCGCGCGAGCTTCAAGCTCCTCTATAACTACGCAGAGGAAGGCGGCAGCATGTCCGCGAGGAACGTCTTCGGCTCGCTCAAGTACGACTATTTCTTCACGGAGAAGTTCTACGGCTACATGAGCGTGGAGATGCTCTCCGACAGCTTCAGGAATATAAAGCTCCGCACCGTGGTCGGTCCTGGCGTGGGCTACCAGCTCTGGGACAGCGAGGCTGGGTCGCTCCTCCTCGAGCTTGGCGCCGCGTATTTTTCGGAGGACCTCAACGAGGGCGAGGACGACTCATGGGCCACTTCCCGCGCCGCGGCCACGCTCAAGTGGCGGCTTGCCAAAAAGCTCGATTTCAGCGACAGCCTCGTGCTCAACAACAGGCTCGAGGAGCCGAGCGACTACCAGTTGAGGAACGAGGCCACCTTGACCTCGGCCATTGTTACCGATTGGGCCTTGAAGCTCTCGAACATAATAGAGTACGACAGCGAACCCCCGACAGGGATCAAGTCCACTGATACTACCTGGATATTAGCGCTGCAGTACTCGTTTTAGCCAAAAAAGGAGCGAGAGCCGGTACTTTGAGGAGATGAACCTGGGGGTTGGCTTAAAGAGCCAACCCTTTTTTTATCTATAACGTAGGCCTGAAATCCGGCAATAAGGCTTTCCAGCCTGCCGGATTGTCTAAAGTTTCCATGGCCCCCTGTCGATAAATTGTACGTAGAGCGCGCTTTAAGGGCGGACCCAGATCAAGCGGCTTCAAGAGAAGACGGCAAGGATGCCGGATCTTATGCTAAGGATGGTCAAAGTATGTCTCTCGTAATCAATACCAATATTGCCGCCAATATCGCGCAATATAACCTCGCCACCACAAACTCCCAGTTGAAGGTAAGCGTACAGAGGCTCTCGTCGGGCTATCGCGTCAACAGCTCGGCCGACGACGCTGCCGGCCTCGGCAGGGCAGACCAGTTGAGAAGCCATTCCCGGATGATTCAGGCGTCCATCAGGAACATCAACGACGGGGTGAGCGCCCTCGAGGTCGCTGACAAGGCGGCCGAGCAGATAACGAATATCGTCACCAGGATGAGCGAGCTCGCGGCCTCGGCTGCCCAGGGCACGCTCAACGCTACCGGCAGGTCCTATTACAGCAACGAGTACGACAAGCTCGTGCTCGAGATAGACAGGATAGTCAATACCACCGAGTTCGGCGGCTATAAGCTCCTGAACGGCACGGCCGAGGCCCTGACGATGTATATGGGCTTCAAGAACAGCGTCAACGACCAGCTCTCCGTCTCTCTCTTCCCGCTCTTCGCGACGAGCTGGCCGGGCTCTCCTTCCACGTCCCAGGAGATGGTCTCCACTGACACGGTGCCTGACAGCGGAGATGCCATAACAGGAGGCGGCTGGTTCAGGTTCACGGTCGGCGGCGGCCCGGTCCAGTCGGTATTCCTGGGGCCGGGGGCCTCGCTTGACAACCTTGTAGGCGGCATCAACGGCACAAGCGGAGTGACCGCGTCCATAGTCGGCGTAATCGGGGACTATACTTTGAGGCTCGTCAGCAACACGCCGGGCAGCGGCCATGACATCGTAATCACTCAGAACGACACGTCTCTACAGAACTTCAGCGTCACGCCAGCGGAGGACGCCATAGCAGCAGGCGGGCTCGGCATCACTGCAGGCGCGCTGAACACGGCTGCCGGGGCCCTGGCAGCGCTCAACACGATAAGCACGGCCCTCAAGGTCGTCAACGACGCCCGGGCGGTATTCGGCGCATCGACAAACAGGCTCACCGCTGCCCTCTCCAATCTTCAGGTCACGTATACCAACTTCCAGGCTGCCGAGTCGCGTATCAGGGACGCTGATTTCTCTTTCGAGACTGCCAGGTACACGAGAAATCAGGTGATGGTGCAGGCAGGCACGTCCGTGCTCGCGCAGGCGAATTCGCTGCCGAGGAATGTGCTGACGCTATTGAGTTAAATTGCAGGGTGGTCACCACCCTGCAAATCCGACCGAAATGAAGAGGGGGTTGGCTCGAATGAGCCAATCCCCTTTGATTTTCAATCCCGCTTTTCAATCCGCTCCGAGCCCCCATTGAACTCTCGAATCCGCTTTTGCAAGACGTCTTCCTGTGGTACGATTTTTATAAGGAAACCAAATAGTTAAACCCTTATATTCAGGAAGAAAATCGTGAGAAAAGCTGACTGCAAAATAAATGTGGACAGCCGTCTGACTGAATGCGAAGGCCGGTTCAGGGCCTTCTTCGAGCATTCACCCTTTGCCATAGTTGTAATCGACCCGGAGACATCGCTTCCGGCTGATTTCAATGAAGCGGCCTACGCTCAGCTCGGCTACTCCCGCGAGGAGTTCGCGGCAATGCGGGTGCAGGACTATGACGTACTTGAGACCCCTGAGCAGATACAGGCCCATGCCAGAAAAATACTCAAATACGGCAAGACCGAGTTCGAGACGAGGCACCGCACCAAGGCCGGAGAGGTGAGGGACGTAGCCGTTAACGCGAGCGTCCTGAAGATAGGCGGCAAAGAGTACATCTATTGCGTCCTCAGGGACATCACCGGGCGCAAGCGCCAGGAGGAGGCCCTCGCGGAAAGTGAGGCAAAGTATCATGCGCTCTTCTATAACATGGTGGACGGGGCCGCCTACCACAGGGTCGTGGTCGATGAAAACGGTGAGCCTGTCGATTATGTCTTCCTCGATGTCAACAGGGCCTTTGAGCGGCAGACAGGGCTCAAGAGGGAAGAGGTCATAGGCAGGCGGGTCACCGACGTGATCCCCGGGGTGAGGGATGCCAAACCTGATTTCATCGGCATATACGGCAGGGTCGCCCTCACGGGGCGCGTTGTCGAGTTCGAGACTTACGGAGAGGCTCTGGACAGGTGGTTCTCAATCTCGGCGTACAGCCCGAGGCCCGGGTACTTCGTAAGCATCTTTATCGATATAACGGAGAAAAAGAAGGCGGAAGAGGCCCTCCGTTTCGAGAAAAACAAATTTACGAGCATCCTGTCGGCGATGAGCGACGGCGTTTACATAACGAACAGGAATTGCGATATAGAGTACATAAACCCGGTGCTCGAAAAGCAGTTCGGGCTTGTGGCTGGCAGGAAGTGCTACGCCTTTTTCCACGGAAGGGGCAGCATATGCCCGTGGTGCCCCAATGAGCGCGTCTTCAGGGGAGAGACGGTGCGCTGGGAATGGACCGACCCGAAAAGCGGCAGGACCTACGACCTCATCGACACCCCGCTGAGGAACCCTGACAACAGCATATCCAAGCTCGAGATATTGAGGGACATAACAGAAAGAAAGCGCGCCGAAGAGGATCTGCGCAGGGCAAAGGACGAGCTCGAAGAGAGGGTGTCGGAGCGGACAAGCGAGCTCTCCGCATTGAACGAATCGCTTCTCCGGGAGATAGCCACGCGCACCAGGGCTGAGGAGGAGCTGACAAGGACGAACGCGGCCCTTCAGGAATCACTGAAGAAGGTAAGGCTCTTAAGCGGCCTGCTGCCCATATGCGCCGCGTGCAAGAGGATACGTACTGAGAAGGGGCATTGGCAGGTCGTGGAAAGCTACATCGAAAGCCATTCAGACGCTGAATTCAGCCACAGCATATGCGACGACTGCGCCAGAAAGCTCTATCCGGAGGAGTTTAAGGAGAAGGCGGGGTAAACAGTTAACATGTTAACCACATCACCATACAGGGCAATGATAGGCCAGTAAGTCGCTGGCTCCACTGATGGGGGGGTAAACTCCCGGCGCACCTGCAAGATCGTATGTTGAAAAGGGGGTTGGCTCGAAAGGGCCAACCCCCTTTTTGTTTTTAGAGTTCGATTGAGTGAGGGACGAAGATGGTGGGCGTAGCCCACCTTACGAAACTTGGATTTCAAGGCGAGAGCGAGAGGTAAAGAGTTGTTGAAATAAAATGTAATTAACGGTAAAAGTAACTTCAGACTTCAATTAGATTTCTTCTCTTTTCTATGCCGAAAAAACACTTTGAATTTATTGATGCAATTCGTGGAATAGCGGCCCTTCACGTATTACTTATTCACCTAGCTTTTATCCCGAATCCCAGTTTACTAATACCGCAATGGTTAAGCATGATTGGCTTTACCGGGAATTCCGGGGTGGAGCTTTTCTTCGTACTGAGTGCTTTTTGCCTCTGTTTATCTATGCGCGCGCACGGTCAGGAAGACACATCAGTATGGCAATTCTATATTCGTAGAATTTTCAGAATACTGCCATTTTTTTACTTAATGTTATTGATTTTTTTGCTACGAAACAAAATTGTGTACGGGATTTCTTATTCTTGGACTGATCTCTTATCGAACCTGTTTTGCATTTTTAATTTCATACCTGAAAAGACTGAAGGGATTGCTTGGGCAAGCTGGACCATAAGTGTTGAGATGATTTTTTATTTATTTTTCCCATTTATATTCCGTACAATCGGGAATATATGGAAATCACTGATTTTTCTTTGTTTTACTCTCATTGTAGACCAATATTTTACTGCTTATGTTTATTCCTCATCCTTGGATCACAAACAAATGAATGTGCTTCTCAAGCTCGGTTTCTTTTGTCATTTACCTTCCTTTGCATTAGGCATTTTGGCCTTTTTTATATTCGAGCGATTTGTAAAAAGCGGAATTACCAATAAGCATTTATATTCATATTTTTTGATTCTCATTTCCATTTCAGGATACGTTTTGTTATCCAACAGTAGATGGAGAGCCGCCTCGCCTTATAGTTTTCTTTACCCATGGTATAGCTTGCTTTATGCGATCCTGATAATCGGACTAGCTCTTGTTCCCGTGAAGTTATTTGTAAACCGTATAACATTATTTTATGGCAAGGTCAGTTATTCAATGTATCTCAGTCATCCATTAATTGTCTTTAGTCTTATTCCAGTTTATCAATTGATTTACAGCTTGTATTTACCGATTACAATCCAGTTCGGGCTTTGCTTGTTTATAACATTACTTCCTTTAACTTTTATTTCGTTCTTGGGATATCATTTAATAGAACAGCCTGGCATAAGCTTTGGAAACAGATTAATACAAAAATTTAGAAAATTAGATTCGGCAAGATAGCATTGTGGTTTTACCCGTTGGATCTGTTTTGTAGGGTGGGCTGTGCCCACCGAAGCGTTCTTTCCGTACAATACTTTAACTCACCCCGAAATGCAACAAGGGGTTACAGCTTGCACTGTAACCCCTTGATTTTTTTTGTCACATGCGACGATTGGAACCCGACATGATCAGACATTTGCAGGTTACTCAATCACCTGACGTAATCATTTTTACTTTTCGCTGTTCTGCGGCGCGTTCATAATGCGCCTTGTTTGTTTGCCCTTTTATAAGCATAAGTATGCAAGACGCGATGGTTATTACTCCGATTGCAAGATGCTTATAAGCAATATTACGTTCCGGAAGAGCGTGTATAATCAATGCGATCCATATCAACAAAGTAAAAAAGCTGACCCATTGGTTTATTTTTGATACGGAGATAGCCGATGCACCTGTAATGTATTTGCCAATTGGATCCGTTTCAGAATGCCTAAAAAGCACAGTCTTGTACAGTGGTCCTATTATCTTGTCCTCAAGCATGTCAACGTGATTTTCCCAGTTTTCCTGCCAATACTTACTGCCTCTATTAACCAAAAACCATGCCCACGTAAAAAGAAATCCAATGCAGCTGACAATGTATGCCAAATAATTCTTGTCCGAAAGATAATCTGCGCTTAGAATTGCAAAAAAACCGGCGAATGCGGCAGCGATTAAAGCCCAAAAGTATGCCGTCCTTTGCCAGTAAAGGCTAATTTCAAATTTCCTTATATCAAGTGCGTGCTCAAGAGCTTTTTCTATCTTATCCTTGTCATCATTGAGAATGCCAAAATCGGATTTATATTGATTCTCATC
Organism: uncultured Thermodesulfobacteriota bacterium; assembly: GCA_964508625.1. Lineage (GTDB taxonomy): Bacteria > Desulfobacterota > GWC2-55-46 > GWC2-55-46 > GWC2-55-46 > UBA5799. The sequence goes on along the minus strand of CAZDUP010000016.1, from coordinate 3,110 downwards.
TAACCGCATATTCTATACACTCCTTATAATCCGTATTTATAACCTATTATTTAATCGCGCTCCCATGATAATACATAGGAAAGATGAAAAAATAAGTGCGTTTTAACACATAAATTATTTTTGATTAGATTTGGGCGTGGAATCGGCTTGGGTTGTACAGGGGTTGTATAAATCAGTTAAACTGAAAAGGGGTTACAGCTGATGCTGTAACCCCTTTATCATTCAAAATTGGCTGCCTGATCTGGACTATTTAGAAAAAAATGTGGTTCCCTATGTAGATGAAATATTTAGACTTTTTCCTGATATGGATTCATATTTGACTGCTTGATTCAGGGATCTGTACGATTTTGAGTATTTTTGTAATTTCAGCCCTCAAAATCACATATCGCATTGATTTTATTGTATATTTTAGGTTAGAAGGGCGTCTGGTTTTTCTTTTTAGGAGTTTACTTTAGAACTCATGCCTGAAAATGAGGCTAAGTGATTGATTTGCAAGCCTATTTAGCTTGTTTTTGCTAGATACTTTAGAACACTTATTTTTCGGAAGGGACTACGGCCTGAATGCGTAGCTTTTGGTGAAAGAGATTATATTGTGTAGCAGGCGAGGGGGGACCCGCACAGGGCATACCCCATGGGATTTTGAGGGCAATAAAGTCAAAAAAACGCAACTCCCTGATAATAGACTTGATTTCCAGTTTTGCTTTATGAAATAGGGGGTTAGAAGGTTTTCCAGGTAGTCCAAAGATCTACTACAAAATTAAAACATTTTTTCTGCCGCCCATATGTCCAAAAAGGGATTTTAAATCCCAAGAGGGTCATTTAAATTCCTTGACAAAACTTTAAATAGGTATTACATTATCAATAGGTAATACCATTCAATTAATGTAAGGAGTAGCTTGAGATGCCGACAAAGGCAGTCAAAATCACATCGAAAGGACAGGCGACCATCCCGAAAGAGATAAGGGACTTGCTTAAGACCGATATTGTTGAGTTCGAGGTCGTGGAGGGTACGGTGGTCGTGAAACCTGTCTTGAGTGTAGGCGGGTCTTTAAGTCGTTATTCAAGTGGATATGAGTCTTTGAAGGATGTAAGAGAGGCGGTATGGGAGGAAGTGGCGCGTGAAAGATCCGGCAAAAAGACTGCCTGATACCAATACCATACTTAGGTATCTTCTCGGAGATGAGCCGCGCCTTTACGAAAAAGCCGCTAAGGTTTTTGAGAAAGTGAGGACAGGCGAGGAGAAGGTCGTTATCCTTGAAAGCGTCCTTGTGGAGTGCATATACGTATTGACGAAATTCTATAAGGTCCCTAAAAAAGAGGCCTCGGTAAAACTTCAGGAGTTGCTGCATTACAGAGGCGTTATGAACGATGACAGAGACGAGCTTGTCGAGGCGTTGACCACATTCGCCGAAAAATCCTCCCTTGATATCGTCGACTGCATTTTGTGCGCGAAGGCAAAAAAGTCGAATATGCCCCTCTTTACCTTTGATGAAGCCCTTATAAACCACTCAAAACGCTCGGCCACTTAAAACCCCCTCTGTGTTCTCCTCTCAAGACTAGAAGCCAACAGCTGAGAAAGATGAAACAACATCCTGAACGAGTCCCCATTGTTTGCATCAAACTCAGATTGGGTGCTCCTCGGATGGGAAAATGTCATAGGTTTTCCATTTTTTACTTTATTCAAACTGAAAATAAAATGTGGCCCCCGAGTCAGTTTGTCCTTCTGCCCAGACCTTGCCGCCATGGCGATGGATTATGCGCCTTACTGTCGCAAGTCCCACTCCCGTGCCGGGGATCTCATCGGCAGGCTGTAACCTGTGGAATGGCTCGAATATTTTTTCAGCCTCATCCATTCCAAACCCCATCCCGTTGTCCCTGATAAAGAACACCTGTCTGCCGGCCTCTTCTGTTTTCCCCATCTCGATTATCGCTTTCGGCCGTTTCGATGTGTACTTCCAGGCGTTGCCGAGGAGATTTTCAAGGAGCATCCTCACGAGCTTCCGGTCACCAACGGCCCTGAGGTCCTCGGCAGCCCTGAATTCGACCTGTCTTTCTGGTTCCGCCCTCTTGAGATCCATGATTATGGAGGAAGCGATCCCGGTAAGGTCAAGGGATTCGAGATTGAGCTCGGCCCTCAGCGCATACGAGAAGTTCATGAGATCGTCAATGAGCTTGTCCATCCTTTTTACGGCTCCCCTCATCCTCATTAGATGGTCCTGGCCCAGGCTGTCGAGCTGGTCCTGATATCTCTTTACGAGAGAATGGCTGAAACCCTCTATAAGACGAAGCGGAGACCTAAGGTCGTGCGCAACGGAATAAGTGAACGCCTCCAGCTCGACATTTGCCCTGGCCAGATCATCGGCAGTTTTCCTGACCTCCTCGGTCCGCGCGGCGACTCTTTGCTCAAGCTCCTTATTGAGATTTCTTATTTCATCCTCGGCCCTCTTCAAGTTCGTTATATCGGTCGAGACGCCGCAAATGGCGTACGGTAAGCCTTTGATGTCCTTTAGTGGGAATCTTGTGGATAGGAAAACATGCTCCCCGTCATGCAGCTGGAATCTCTCCTCGAATTCCATCAGAATGCCTGTTTTCAGGACCATGGAGTCGTGTTCCCATATTACCGTCGCCATCTCGGGAGGATAAAGGTCGTGGACCGTCCTGCCGATCACCTCATCCATGCTCTTGCCGAGGAAGTTGAGAAAGCTTCTGTTGGCGAACAGGTATCTCTCTTCAAGGTCCTTGAGGTAGACGGCATTTCCCATATGGTCCAGTATGTCATGTAGCCTTTTTTCGCTTTCTTTCAGCGCTTCCCCGGCCTTCTTGAGGTCGGTTATGTCCGTCGAGACGCCGCACACCGCATAGGCCTTTCCATCCGAGCCCTTGAGTGGAAACCTCGTGGCAAGAAAGGTATGGATGCCTTCCCTTGTCGGTATATGTTCCTCTGCGGCGACTATTTTATCCGACCTCAACACCATAAGATGGTCGTGGTGAATGGTATTCGCGATCTCGGGAGGGAATATCTGGAACACGCTTTTACCGTAAAGCTCGTCAATCGATCTTCCGAGCAGTGAAAGCCCGAGCCTGTTGAGGAACACAAGCCTCTCCTCGAT